>JALYIB010000057.1 GCA_030775965.1 Acidobacteriota bacterium
GGCGCGATGTGGGCCGGCGAAGAGCATTTTTTCTGCGAAGCGCCGCGCGCCAATAGCGCGAACGATCCCGCGATCGGGGCCACGAAGATTTTCGACAACGTCTATGCGATTGGTAACTCCGGCACAACTATTTACGTGATTCAGACCGGGGACGGTCTGCTGATGATCGATTCCTTGAGCGCCAATCAGGTGGACTCGCAACTCCTCCCTGGATTCCAAAAGTTGGCTCTGGATCCCGCGAAAGTGAAGATCATTCTCATAGGCCACGGCCACGCGGATCACTTTGGCGGTTCGCCGTACTTTCAGGATCGTTACGGATCGAGAGTGTATATCTCGGCTGCGGACTGGAATCTGATGGAAAATCCACCGCCGGGACGGGGCGGCGATAAGAAGGGTGCGCCGCCGGTGCTGCCAAAACACGATCAAGCGGTCAGCGAAGGCCAGCCGGTGGTCTTGGGGGATCTGAAGGTGATGCCGGTGGCCATCCCGGGACACACGCCGGGATCGATGGGCTACATTTTTCCGGTGAAAGACAACGGGAAGACTCACATGGCCGCCATTTATGCGGGAACGATTTTGCTGCCCGGTAATATCTCCGATGAAGGCTTGCGGACCTACGCGAAATCCGTCGCGCATTTCAAGGAAGAGACCAAGAAGGCGAAGGTGGATGTGGAGATTCAGAACCATCCGTTGATGGACCCCATCCAGGCCAAGATCGACAAGCTGGCGGCGCGCAAGAAGGGCGAGGCGAATCCCTTTGTGGTGGGGCAGGCGAACTACCAGAAATTTTTGGATGTAATAGCGGGTTGCACAGAAGTCAATATCGCGCGGAGGAAGGAAGGATCATGAAGAAAATTCTTGTATTGGGAATCACGATCGCCGGGATTGCGTTGCTTTGGCGGACAGGGAGGCCGAGTGCGCCGGTGGTCATCCACTCGGTGTTGCCTACCGAAGCGGCCGCGAAAGCGCTGTTGAATACGACGCATCGTCATCGTGAGTGGGTGAGCGTGGCCAACGTTCGGGCTTTTATCGTTTATCCGGAGCGTTCCGACAAGGCTCCCGTCGCGGTTCTGTCGGCGGGCAAGCAGGGCGCGAGTGACTGGATCCGCGCGGTGGCCGATCAGGCGGCGGCCGACGGTTTCATCGCGGTGGTGCCCGACGTTCTATCGGGCTTGGGAGCCCATGGCGGCGATAGCAACGATTTTCGGAACCAGACGGAAGTTGCCTTGGCCTTTGGCCGCATGGGGCGGAATGAGATCGTCCGCCGCACGAACGCCGTGCGCGATTACGCGATCGCTCTACCGGCCGCGAATGGCAAGAGTGCAAGTCTCGAATTCGACGGCGATGCCGTGCGGGCGGCGGTTGCCCAGCACTCGGCCAGCTTCAAGACGGCCGACGCGGGTTGGGCGAAGGCAGTGTCGTTTCTGGTTACCGAAACCGGTGACAAGCCGGTGCGGGGCGAGAATTTGAATGTGCCGGAGGATCACTCGATGCACATCGGCATGATGATGGGCCAGACCGTGAACGACCAGAAAGGCTTGTCACCGCGCGGTTATCCGCTAGGAAAGCTGCCGGATCTGCCGGCCGGCCTTTTTAACGCCCACACCGTTGTGACCAACTCGAAGCTGCGCAAAGAATTCGTGGATATTCCTTTCGGCAGCGGAAAACTGCACACCTGGGTGGAGTACCCTGAGGGCTCCGGAAAAGCTCCCATCGTGATTGTGATGCAGCACGGCCCAGGCTTGGATAACTGGCAGCGCGCGCTGGCCGATCAACTCGCGCAGCAGGGATTCATTGCGATTGCGGCGGATCTGCACTCCGGCCTGGGGCCGAACGGCGGAAACTACGATTCCTTCCAAGGCACCGACGACGTGATGCGCGCCAGCGCGCGCTTGACGGCGGACGACATGTTTAACCGCTACAAGGCGGCGCGCGATTGGGGAATGAAGCTACCACGGGCCAACGGCAAGAGCGCCAGCATCGGTTTCTGCATGGGAGGCGGCAACAGCTTCCGCTTCGCGTCAGAGATCCCGGACCTGAATGCGGCGGTGGTGTTCTACGGGACCCCCGCGAATCAGGAGATGCTCACAAAGATCAAAGCGCCGGTGCTTGCGTTTTATGGCGAAGACGACGCGCGGGTGACGGCCACCATGGCGCCTACCGAGGCCACCATGAAGGCCGCCGGGAAATCCTTCGAGGCGCACTCCTATACGCATGGCACACACGGATTTCTGGAGTTTCAGGACCTGGGCGGCAACCCCGCAGCCGTGTCAGACTCCTGGCCGCGCACGATCGCGTTCCTCAAAGAGCACACGAGCTAGCGTTACTTCCAACTGTCGATTGCTTTCTTCTGCAGGGAGCCGGGCGCGAGGTCGACGATTTCGAGACGGATGCCGTTGGGGTCGGTCACATTCGTGAGCGGCGCTTTCGAGTTGCCGGTCATAGGGTCGTTAACCTTGACGCCTTGCTGGCGGAGCGCGGCGATTTCAGCGTTCAAATCGTCGGCCCACAGGCCCACGTGACTGAGCCCGGCGGGGCGCTCGGCGGTGGCTGGCGCGAGTTCCAGGAACGTATCGTGATTGATCTGCAGATAGGTCAGCCCCGGGTTGCCGTCCTTGTCCTTGAGGGAAAAAGCTACGCGAAAACCCATGGTCTTGGTGTAGAAGTTCATCGACTCGTCAAAATTCTTGACGTACATGCCGACGTGATTCAGCCGCAGACCGTGGGAGCCCTCCTGCTGGGCCGCAGTGGGCTGCATCATGAACATCCCAAAAACGATTCCTCCTGCAAACAACGCGAAAGCACGAATGATACGCATGTGAATCTCCTATTTTCCTTTCGTCAAACTCTTGTAGACCGGCTCGGCAAAATTGCCGACGGCGGCGAAACCGGACTTCGCGCCGTAACAAAAAACGTAATCGAGCGAGAGGTTCGCGGCTTAATTTGGGCCAACGTCATGCCGTCGCGGCCTGAAAGCAGGGGCGGACGGTAGTGGCCATGTCCCAATACTCTATCACTTCGGAACCGCCGACGATACAGCGGCGCGGCCGTGGCGCGGAAAGACAGAGGCGCCGTCCGTCGGGCTGCAACGGCACGGCCCTTTCGACGATGGTGTTCAAGGGCCGCCGCGCACGTATCGTTTTTATATACGGTCTGGAGCGTGGTGTGCTTCGGGCGGTGGGATGGGATCGCGCGCCGGCGCCGATGCAGGATCTCCATCGGCTCAGGGAGCCTTTAATGGGCTGAACAGGGCGTCGGATTCCAGCCTGCGGCGTCTGCTTGCTTTCTGAAATGGGCCGTGGTCATGTAAGGCCGGTCGAGGTAAGTGGGGTCCTCAACCGTTTGGGTCAGCACCAAGTAACGATCGCCGTTGGCTTCCTGGATCAGATCGTAATATTCGCTGAGAGTAGCGTTGGCGCTATAGGGGACTCCATTCTTCCTGAGGTACCCCGCTTTCATATTCGACGTGACCACCTTCAGAGACCCCGCCCGCGGCTGCGCGGGCCCTCCTGGCAGCAATTCCAAGCTCGCCTGCGAGACGCCTTGCCACTCGCCGGCATGGCCGCGCGGCCCGTTAAACGACAATATGCGGGTCTGGTTTCCTGCATCCATTTCGAACTTCAAAGTCTGCTCGTCCTGCCAACTAATATGGATGCGCCCGTGGGAAGGCCACACTTTGATAGTGAAGTCAGTGGGCTTCGACGAACGCACTTAGCTCGATCGCAACGCTGCCCACGTACAGACC
>JALYIB010000058.1 GCA_030775965.1 Acidobacteriota bacterium
GATTCGAGCGAGGCGCGAGTTTCCTTTCCAATGTGCTGGCAGCCCGTTTGGCGGGGCCCGGAGTATTCGGCGCTTATTCGCTCGCGCTGACCACGGCCAACAACGTCGGTAGCTATGCCGGAGCGGGTATCGGCACCACCGCCAACCGGTTCGTAGGACAGTATCCGGAAGGAAGCCGCGGATACCCTAGCCTGCTGCGCGTCTTAGCGCTGGTTTCGGTGAGCTCGGCGGCTATCGCGGCGTTGATTCTGTGGTGGGGCGCAACCCCCCTCGCCGACGTTCTTCTTCGCAACGCGAAGCTGGCAGGCACCCTGAAGATAGCGGCGCTTTCCGCGGCCGGATTCATTCTACTGGAGTGCTGTCGCGGCTTATTGGTGGGTCAGCGAAGTTTCTCGACTCTCTTGCTGCTTTCCTCGCTAGTCGGAGCCGGTTTGGTGGCGGCGGTACCGAGCACGGCGCGTTTCGGAGCCCTGCCGATGATTGCCGGACAGGCCGCAGCCGTGCTATTAGCTGTCGCAGTGGTCGGCGGTTTGGTCTTTAAGAGAGCAGGATCCCCACCCCTTGAGAAGATCACCGGGGGAACCGGGCCTTCCGCCTGGAAGATTTGGAGATTTGGACTGGTCCAGCTCGGCGGGGTTGTCGGACTGAATGCAGCCGGGTGGTGGGTGGCACTCCTGGTGGCGCGTAACGACCCGACGCTAACCCAAATGGCTTTTTACTCGATCGCGAGCCAGCTTGGAAGTACAATCCTTTCCCTGACGGCGGAGAGTGGTCATTGCCGTCGTTTTGAAGAATCGTGAAGTTGAGGTCGAGATAGAGCGCGACTGGATAGCCGGGATAACGCCACTTCGGCGAACGACGTCCCGTGTTGAAAATTCTAAGCGCGTCGCTAGTTGATACAGCCGCGTTCATGGCTTTACAGACCCCCCGCATACGATTGTGGCCATTCCGGAAGGCGCCCTTCCGTATGAAAGCGCTCTTTCTTGAAGGCAATAATGCGGACTGGGTGGCCAGTGTGCCCGAACCGCTCGCCAGCGTGATCGAGCCCCACATGTTACGTTTGCGTAAACTTCATCCTGTGTCTTCGGTGCGATTGGCGGACGGAAGCATTGTCTACTGGGGCGCTCCGAGAGAATCGATGACCTCTTTGGCAGACCAATACCTCCAGTCTGACGTCGTCGCGCCCCCGGACAGAGAACGGCGGAGCGGCGTGCGGGTGCCCTTGGCATGCGCAATGCGGTACGAGACCGGCTCGCTGGCTCATAAAAAGACGGGCGAAGGCACCGTCATCGACATAAGCAGCAGTGGAGTCGCCTTCACCACCGAATCGTCGCTACATAATCGTGCGAGAGTTGCGCTCCATATCCAGTGGCCCGTTCGACTTGAAGAAGACGTGCCCGTTGAACTCTTCGCCACTGGCAAGGTAGTTCGCGCGGAACAGACTAAGGCCGCCATACAGTACGACCAGATCGCTTTTAAGATTGCTAATGCATAGAGTCTTGTGACTCGGCGGAAATCTACAGCGCAGTCGAAACCAAAGCGAGCTCCTCCGATGCAGCAGTGATCGACGATCCCGCCTCGAACAACGCTTTCCGAGGGTGATGCCCGGGCAAAAACTCTGCCGATCGAGCACAGCCAGCGTCCCGGCTACACGCTCCTGGACCGTAAACCCAGCGAAACCCCTGCCAATGCCTACCGCCCTGCGCGATACGCAAAGCCATTTGCGCAAGAAAAAATCCGCGCTCGACGCCCAACTCAATTCGTTGACGGAGCGGATTTCGTTTTAGCCGGTAGCTGAATCCCCTCGCCGTACTGCGCGAAATTCGGAATCGTGACCGGCAGGTGCCCGGTAATGGGAATCTCGCCCAGCAGCGCCTTCACCACCGAAATCTCCGACGGCGTAGCCGTGCTGAACGCCGCCAGATACCCGTTCACTTTAGGAAATCCGGAAAGCAAGTAGGGATTCCCAAACGACACCAGCGCCACCGGCGTCGACCCCTGTGACAGCTTCTCCAGATAAGCCGGCAGATCGCCGCCCAGCATCGGATTGGTGGTGAACGTCGCGAACACCAGCGCCGAACACACCGACACATCGCCGATCACCGCGTCCAGCGCCGCGAGCGGCAGCGAATTATCGACGAACGCAACGCGCGCCTGTGGAGCCCGCTTATGAAACTCCTGCGCCAGTCGTTGGCCGAAGGTCGACAGCCGCACCCCGGCCGCCACCACTAAGCACGCTTGATTGGGAGCGAACAACGGCACTACCCCGCCGTCATTTTTCACCAACGTCAGCGCCCGGTCCGCCACATCCTGCGCGCGGTTGGCTTCTTCATCCAGATCCAGCGCGTCGCTGACGGCATCCAGGTCGACCGTCTTTTTCCGCGTCAGCCCCACCCGTAGTTTGGCTTCCAGCACCCGCAGCGCGCTCTGATCGATGCGCTGCCGCGAGAGCCGCCCCTGCGCCACCGCCGCCATCAGCGCGCGAATCGAGGCGCCCGGATCGGCCGGCATCAGCAGTACATCCGCGCCCGCTTCGATCGCGCGCACCGAAGCCTCGCCCGTGTTAAATTGCTTCGTAAGCCCCGCCATATCCATGGCGTCCGTCACCACCAGCCCTTTGAATCCCAGATCCTCGCGCAGCAGTCCCGTCAGCACGCGCGCCGAAACCGTCGCGGGAATTTCGCTGGGCTCGATCGCCGGCACCGTCATGTGGGCCGTCATGATGGAATCGACGCCATGATTAATCGCCGCCTCAAACGGTTTCAACTCCACTTCATTCATGTGCTCGCGCGTGGCGTCCAGACGCGCCAGATCCAAATGGCTATCGATGTTAGTATCGCCGTGCCCCGGGAAATGTTTCGCCGAAACCAGCACCATGTTCTTAGGATCTGAATGTGCTCCGTCGATGTATGCCGCCACATGCTCGGCCACTTCCTCCGCATTCTCGCCGTAGGAACGAATGTTGATCACCGGATTCAGCGGATTGTTGTTGACGTCCGCGTCCGGAGCGAACACCCACTGCACGCCCAATGCGCGCGCCTCCCGCGCCGTCGCCAGCCCCTCCGCCCGCGAAGCATCCACGTCGCGCGCCGCGGCATAAGCCATGTTGAACGGATAGCGCACCGTGTCGCTCACCCGCATCGACGACCCGCGCTCGAAATCCGCGCCTATCAGCAGCGGAGTCTTCGACAGCTTCTGCATCTGATTAAAAAACAGCGCCATGGTATGCGGCTCCGCCGTGCGCGCCAGCCCGTTTTGCACGCGGTTCACCATGATGAACCCGCCGATGTGCAGGTCCTTTACCCAATGCCGGAACTTTATTGATTCTTTAGTCCGCGCGCCCGGAGCGTCCCCATAATAAGCCCCCATCACCAGTTGCCCCACGCGATCGCGCAAGCTGAGTGAGCGTAGCATCGACTGCGCCGCGCGCTGCTCCGCCGTGATCTTGGCCGCCGGCTTAGCCGCCAGTTTGCCCTCGGCCTTCGCGAGCAAACAAAACATCGCGAATGTGACCAAGGAACGCATCGCCCTTAGGATATCTTTATTCGACGGGTGTACGCGGACCCGGTAAAGAGGCCGCCGCGATCTGCGCAATATCCAGCAATTTCGGCGGCGCCCCGCCGCTCGTCCCCGCCGCCAGCGCATCGCGAAACATCGTATTGCAGAACGGACAAGCCGTGCCCACTACGTTAGCGCCGGTAGCCACCAGTTCCTGCGCACGATTGTGGCTGACGCGCTCCCCGGTTTCTTCGCCCAGAAAAGCCAGCCCGCCGCCGGCCCCGCAACAAAAGCTTCGCTCCCGCGACCGCGGCGGATCGATCACTTCTCCAGACCGCGCCAGTACCTCGCGCGGCTCATCGTAAGTCCCCCGATAGCGCCCCAGATAGCAAGGATCGTGATAGACGATCTTGTCGCCGCCCTCCGCCCGCGGAAGCCGTTCCTGATGCCGCGCCATGAACTCGCTGTGATGCTCAATCTCCGGCGCCACCCCAAACTCCCGCCAGTCGGTGGAAATCGTACGCACGCAATGCGGACAGATCGAAACGATCTTCGTCACCTTCGCCTGTTGCAGCGTTTCCAGATTCTGTTCCGCGAGCTGCTGAAACACCAGATCGTTACCCAGCCGCCGCGCCGGATCGCCCGTGCACTTTTCTTTCTTGAGCACGCCAAACGTGGTTCCCAAATGAGCCATCACCCGCGCGAACGACGCCACAATCTCGCGCCCCTGCGGATCGTAAGCCCCCATGCACCCCAGCCACAAGCAATATTCCTGCGTCCCGTCAAAGATCGGAAACTGCTGCTTCTGTATAAATTTGTCACGCTCGCTAGTGCTGAAGCCCAGCGCATTCCCGTTCCGCTCCAGCGCCAAAAAGAGTTTGGTCCCGTACTCGTCTTCCCATTTCCCGGTGTTCACCGCGCCCCGCCGAAGCCCAATTATGATGGGCAAATGCTCAATCCCCACCGGACACTGAAATTCGCACGCCCCGCAAGTGGTGCACTGAAACACCGCCTCCTGCGAGAGATACTGGCCGAGCAGCGGCTCCTCCGACGCCGCCCCGAAATCGTTCAGGTAATCCCGCACTCCCAGCGCAATTTTCTTGGGGTCCAGAACCTTGCCCGTATTCGCCGCCGGACAATGCTGCGTGCAGCGCCCGCATTCGACGCACGAGTAAGCCTGCAGTGCCACGATACGCGTGAGATCCTTGCCGCTGTCCAGCCCAAAATCTTCATCTCCCGCCAGCGGCGGAATGTGCGAGAACTCGCCGCGCGAAAGAAACACCGTCAGCGGGCTCAGCACCAGATGCAGATGCTTGGTGTGCGGAATCAGCGGCAGAAATAGCAGCAGCGCCAACGTATGCGCCCACCACAATGGCTTGCTGTCCCCGTAGCGGAAGGTCGCCAGATACGTGATCATCAGCACAAAAATCAACCCGGCAATGACGCCGGATTCTTTGGAAACCTTCGCGCCCAGCCAGCGCGGCCTTACCAGAAATCGCCGCACGAACAGCCCGCCGATGGACGCCGCCACCGCCCCCGCAAACGCCGCCGCGAAGTAAAAATAGAATCTGCCGAACCAGCCCTCGCGCGCTAGAAACGCCAGATTGACGCCGCTTGCGAAATGATTCAGCGTGATCAGCGCAAACGCGCAAAACCCCCAGAAAACCACAGCGTGCGCAATCCCTGGCAGGGGCCGCTCGCGAATCACTTTGCTCTGCAGCAGAACTTCAGAAACGAAATCCCACGCGCGCTTGCCCACGGAACCCAGCTTGAAATCCGCGTCCGGCTTGGCTTCGCGGATCTTGCGCAGCACTCTTCCGAAGCGCACCGCGAACGCGCCAAACGAAGCGGCCAGTAGAACCAGAAAGACACTAATTTCAAGAGGGGAGAAATCCGGCACCTTCTCAAAAGTAGCATGTGTATTCCCGCAGACGTTAAGATCTAGAAGATGGAACACTTAGTTTCGGGGGCCGCCGGTTTCATCGGTTCGCACTTATGCGACCGCTTACTGGCGGAAGGTCACAGCGTCATTGGCCTGGATAATTTGATCACCGGCGCGCGCCGCAATCTGGCGCATCTGGAGCAGCATCCCAAATTCCGCTTTCTGGAATTCGACGTCACGCGGCCCATCGACGTCCCCGGCCGCTTCGACCATGTCTGGCACTTGGCGTCCCTCGCCAGCCCCAAAGAATATCTAGCGCATCCCATCGAAACTCTCGAGTCAGGGTCCACCGCCACCCGCAACATGCTCGAAATCGCCCGTCGCGACGGCGAGCGTTTTCTCATCACCTCCACCTCGGAATGCTACGGCGACCCGCTCGAACATCCGCAAGTCGAGACCTATTGGGGCAACGTGAATCCCGTCGGCCTGCGCTCCTGCTACGACGAAAGCAAGCGTTACGCCGAAGCCATGACCATGGCCTATCACCGCACTCACGGCGTCCGCGCCAATATCGCGCGCATCTTCAATACCTATGGCCCGCGCATGGCGTTACAGGACGGTCGTGTAGTCCCCGCCTTTCTCGATCAAGCCCTGCAAGGCCAGCCGCTCACCATATTCGGCGATGGTACTCAAACACGCAGCTTCTGTTATGTTTCGGACATGGTCGACGGCCTCCTGCGTCTGGCATCGTCCGAAGAACGCTTGCCAGTCAACTTGGGAAACCCGGTAGAGTTGACGATTCTGGAATTCGCCGAACGCATCCGCCAGCTCATGGGCTCGAACCTCCCCATCGTGTTTCAGCCCCTTCCCTCAGACGACCCCAAAAAACGCCGCCCCGACATCGCCAAAGCCAGGCGCGTATTGGGATGGGAACCGAAAGTCGCACTCGCCGATGGCCTCCGCGAAACCGTCGCCTACTTCAAGTCGCTTGTGTGATCCACACCTTCCTGGCCGCCGGCCGTCCCAGTTGCACCGCTTTCCCGCCCACCTTCAGCGTCAGCGTTTCATCGTAATTGCGCGACACCATTTTTAGCTTCACGCCCGGCCGAATCCCCAACCCGTCCAGATATTCCAGCAGCCGCCGGTCGCGCTCGAACACGCTCGTAACCTGCGCCAGCCCGCGCTCTGAGATTTCATCCAGCAGCTTCCACCCGCGCTCCCGCCGGTCCTGCGGACGGTCCATGCCCACCCGGTTGCCATGCGGACACGACTCGTCGTCCCCCAACTTCTCCCGCAGCCTGTCCTCAAAATCGGCGGAAACCGCATGCTCCATCTGCTCCGCTTCTTCGTGGACCTTGTACCATTCCATGCCGAAAATCTCCGTCAGCATGCGCTCGATCAGATGATGCCGGTTCATCACGCGATTCGCGATTTCGCGCCCTTCCCGCGCCAGCGTAATTTCCCCGGCTGCCGTAACGCGAATCAAGCCATCGCGCTTCAGCCTGCGGATCGCCATGGTGACCGCCGGCGGCGACACCTTCAGCCAGCGCGCCAGCGTAGCCGCGATAACCGCCTCGCCCTCGCCCTCCGCCTCCGCGATGGCCTTCAGATAATTCTCTTTGGAAATGGTGATGCGCACTCACCCGTGATTGTAATATGCCTGGCGCTAAGCCGAGTGAAATCGCATGCCCGCGAAACTCACCACGCTCGCTTCGTCGATGTTCCACTGCTGATACCCCAGCAACTCGCCGCGCGCTTGCGGCACAGCCCTCAAAAACGTGTAAATCGGCGCCGACCCGCACCATTTCAAATCGTCCTGCTTCTGCTGCACCAAATCCCAGAAGCCGCGGGCGTCGCCCGCCTCCATGCGCTCGATCCGCGCCCGATCGCGCTGCTCCACCTCCGCCATCTCATCGCGCCCCGCAATCGCCGTCCGGCCATCTCCATAACGCTGCCCCATGTGCGCCATATCGACGCCCAGCACCCACAGCAGTTTCCCGTCCTCGCGCGCGCCCATCTCGCCCAGCGTTCCTACAATGCGCCGGACGTTCTCATCGTCCTCCGGCAACCCGCCCTCGTAAATGCTCTTCAGATAAGAACCGCACAGCACCGGCAGGATGCGGATGTTCCCTCCGAAAAGATGCTGCAGAAACACCACCTGAAACTCAATCGAGTGCTCGATCGCGTGACAGTAGTCCTCCACCAGCGCCGCCGGCCCCAGCTTTCCCTCCAGTTCATCCA
>JALYIB010000059.1 GCA_030775965.1 Acidobacteriota bacterium
GCGTAAGCCGATGGCTTCAGCTCCGCATTGCCAGGACCCGCATCGGGCGATGCCATCCCTTTGCCGGCTGTAAAAAGCAGCGCGCGCCAAGGCGCCCGTTCCGCCCGTAATTGAAACGGCAGATCGCCCAAGTCCGTTCCCATTGAAAGCACCGCCGCCACGCCCGCATAAGCATACCTGTCCAGCTGATCGATCACGTTCGCGCGCGTGAAATTCGCCGCCGAATATGTGATGCCCTGCTGATAACCCAAGTGCACATGCGGATCGAGCAGTGCCGGCATCACCGTCTTCCCGCTGAGGTCGACGCGCGCCGCCCCCGCCGGAATTTTCAGCGAGCCCCTCTTGCCCACCTTGACGATGCGCCCCTTCTCCACCAAGAACGCCGCATCGTCAAGCGGCGCCTTGCGCGCATCCACGATCACGCGTGCGCCTTCAAACACGACCGCGTTCGAAGCCCCCGCAGCCAGGCCCACGCACCACATCGCAAGCAAGAATCTGGCCAGCACCCTATCAGCTTACATCCAAGGCGCGCGTGGCCTCGTCCAACGCATCGCAGGCCAGCGACCGCAGATCCATGCCATACATACTGCGCAGCGCCACCGTCGCCCACTTCGCAAACGGTTTCACCGCTTGCATCCGATGCGCGGTTCCCAGATCGATCACCGAGTTGACCACCGCGGCTTCATCCCCCAGCAACCCCAGAAATTGCCGGGGCTTTTTCTGCACCGCGCGCAGCACGTCCTGATGCCAGCGCGGCGCATACCGCCGGGCCAGCTCCGGACGCCCGCACTCGTACAGCCGCTGCTCCACCTTTGCCAGCACCGCTTGCAGCGACGAACCAATTAAATGGAACGCGGCGGGCAGCGTTTCCTCAGCGACGACATCGTAAGTGAATTCCGTGCGCGGACGTCCCCGGCAGGGACGGCTGGCCGCATACACCAGCATCGGAAACGCCGCGTCGCGATCCTCATAACTCGCCGGATCGCGGAAATAGCTTTCGGAAATCCACCCGCGCAGCGCCTTCTGCAGCGCCTGCGCTACCGCTTGCCAGGTTTGAAAATAGCCCGCCTGCAACTCGTCGGGCGCGTTAATCCAAGCCGGATGCGTAGCCACCAACAGCGCCGCGCGGTCGCGTAGGGCTGCTCCGGGATTCGGCGGAACGTTGCGGATCGCGTTGCCCTCGCGCACCAGCACCACCCTGCGCAAGGACTCCGCCCGCCTCCGCGACTCCCGGCCATCCAGGAACGGAAGATGCAACGTCAGCGGCCCACCATCGTCCCCCGCCAGTTCGAGCACACGCGCACGGATGACTTCATCCAGCTCATCCGCGTCCACCGGAGTCCCCAACTCGCAGCCGGATTCCTTCATCCAATACAGTCGAAAGCGTTTCGTCATACCGCCCGATTGTAATCGCCGCCTGCAACCAACCCGCGCCGCCGAAATCGCCAACCTCCATGGTGCTCGCTACATACAACTTTGCAGTCTGCTGTGACTCGCGATTTGCTACCCTCAAGGGAGTGATGCCCGCGGCTGGAATTGAGAACTCGCTCAGAGAACGCGGCGTGCGGCTCACGCGCCAGCGCCGGATTCTGCTCGATCTGCTGGACCGCTCCGGCAAACACCTCAACGCCGAAGCCCTCTATCAGTTGGCCAAGGAAAAAGATCCCAAGCTGAATCGCGTCACCGTCTACCGCACCCTCAAGCTTTTGAAACTCGGCGGACTGATCGATGAGTTGGATCTGCTGCACTTCGAAGGCGACCAGCACTATTATGAGAGCCGCCTGAAGCAGGAGCATGCGCACCTCATCTGCCTGCGCTGCGGCAAGATCGAGGAGTTTTTCGGCGAGCCGCTGCAGAAAATGCGCCGCCAAATGGAAAGCAGCCTGGGCTTCAAGATCGTGACGGCGCGCACCGAAATGGGCGGCTACTGTCCCGATTGCCAGTCCCAGCTCGCGCAGGATTCTGCCGAGAAGACGCGAGCCGAACAAGCTGGGTAATGGCTGAGCGTCCCGCCGCGGTACTTTTAGCCCTCGCGCCCTCTGGACAGCGCAGCCGCGTGCCGCTCGAGGCGCTGCCCTTCACCATCGGCCGCCAATCCGGCAACAGTTTGGTGCTGCGCGATAACCGCACCTCGCGAAATCACAGCCGCATTGTTTTTGAAAACGGCAACTACGTCGTCGAAGATCTCAACAGCCGCCACGGCACCTGGGTCAACGGCAAGCAGGTCGCGCGTCACGTCCTGCGCAATTCCGATCGCATCGAATTCGGCGTGAAGGACTCCTACCAACTCACGTTCTCTGTAGAAAAGCACGATATCCAGCGCCTGCTCGACCAGTTCGGCTCCACGTCACGCACGGTTGCCGAAGATCGCAGCACCGATAATTTGGTCAAGCTGCGTTCGCTGGTCGAAGTGGCGCGCGCTTTGCAGAATTCGCTTTCCACCAAAGAAGTGCTGACGGCCGTGGTGGACGCCGCCCTGGCCGTCACCCGTTGCGAGCGCGGCTTCTTGCTGCTGCGCCCTGAAAGCGACAAGAATGCCGACCTTGACGTTACCGTCGCCCGCGATAACAGCGGCCGCGAACTCGCAGCGGAAGAATTGCGCGTTCCCCGCCATCTGATCCGCCGCGCCCTGGCTTCGCGCCGCGATCTGCTCTCGATGACCTTCGATCCTTTCGAAGAGCAAGGCGTGCGCCCCGAGATGACGGTGGCGCAACTGGAGTTGCGCAGCGTGGTCTGCCTGCCTCTCATCCGCCTGCGCAGCGGCGCCCCCGACGATACCCGCGCCATCAGCGCCATGGAAGACACCATCGGCCTGATTTACATGGATTCGCGCGTGACGCCGGCCGACCTTTCCTCCGGCAACCGCGAACTCCTGCAGACCCTGGCCATAGAAGCGTCCACCATTCTCGAAAATGCCCGCCTCATCGAGGAAGAGCGCGGCAAGCTCCGCATGGAAGACGAACTGCGCCTGGCTCGCGAAATTCAACAGGGCTTGCAACCCTCCTCCATGCCGCAAACGGGGTGGTTCCGCGCCGCTGGCTCTAGTTCGCCTTCGACGCAAGTAGGAGGCGATTATTTCGATGTGCGCCAGAATTCGCCCACTTCTTGGACCGCGGTAGTCGCCGACGTTTCCGGTAAAGGCGTAGGGTCCGCGCTACTCGCCAGCCTGCTGCAAGGCACTTTCTTGATGGCATCCGGCGACCCGCAGCACATCGCCCCGCGCATGGCCCGCCTCAACGAATTCCTGTTGCAGCGCACGCGCGGTGAAAAATACGCGACGGTTTTCTACTGCATTCTCGAAGCCTCGGGTCTGCTGAGCTACAGCAACGCCGGTCATTGCGCGCCCTTTCTGGTGAGCCGCGATGGCCGCCTGCAGACTCTCAACACCACTTCCATGCCGGTGGGCATGCTGGAGGAAGCGCCCTTCCAAATGCTGCAACGCCAATTGACGCCCGGCGACAAAGTGGTAATCTACAGCGACGGCCTCACCGAAGCCGAAAGCGCCGACGGCGAGTTCTTCGATACCGAGCGCCTCCGCAAGTGCCTGCGCGAAAACGCCACGCTCGATGCCACCGGATTGCACGCCGCGTTGCTCGAAGCCGTGAATCGGTTCACCGAGGGCGGCATCGTTCGTGACGACATCACCGCGCTGGTGGTCGAATTCACCGCGTAGTTCAGCCGCGATTGGCGATTTTTTGATTGGCTAGGCCCAGCAGCGTGTCGCAGCACCCGCTCATCCCAATGGTGATGTCGCGCAACGTCGAACCCTGGAAGCGCAGCCGGGGAGTTTGCCCGTGCACCGGGCAGCGTAAATCGCGTACCTTGCGCGCAGTGCGTTCCCTGAATTCTTCCACTTGCTGAAACGAATCGCGTTGCGTGGCCGCCGGGATCACAAAAACATTTTAACACGGAATTGTTTTGGTCCCGTGGGGCGGGGTTCGGCCTCCTGGCCGAACTCGCGCTACCCTGGAACTCTGCATGGACTTTGTCGAACAACTGAAATCCTCCATCGACATCGTCAAAGTGGTCGGCGAGTACGTGCGCCTGCGCCGCGTTGGCGCAACCGGCCGCTACCTCGGCCTGTGCCCTTTCCACCAGGAAAAAACCCCGTCCTTCAACGTCAACCAGTCGCGCCAGTTCTATAAATGCTTCGGCTGCGGCGCCGGCGGCGACGTTTTGAAGTTCATCATGGAAGTCGACGGCCTTACCTTCCCGGAAACCCTCAAGCTGCTTTCCGAACGCCACGGCATCCCCATGCCCCAGCGTCCCGAATATTCCGATGCCGATTCGAAGCTGCGCGGCGCGCTCCATGAGATGCACGCCATCGCGCTCAAAATGTATCGAGCCGCATTGCACGGCCCGCAAGGCGGGGAAGCGCGCGCCTATCTCGACCAGCGCGGCGTCAGCGCCGAACTGATTGAGACCTTTGAACTCGGCTATTCCGATCCGCAAGGCCAAGCTTTAACGCGAAAACTACAAGAGGAGCGTTTCTCGCCCGAACAAATGGAAGCCTCAGGCTTGGTCCGGCGTCGCAATGAAGGAACGGGCCACTTCGACGCCTTTCGCGGCCGCCTGATGTTTCCTATTCACAACGAATCCGGAAAAGTTATCGCCTTCGGCGCCCGCGCGTTGTCATCGACAAATGGGCGCCCCGACGACCAGCCGAAATATTTGAATTCCCCCGAAACACCCATCTACCGCAAGACATCCA
Source organism: Acidobacteriota bacterium (assembly GCA_030775965.1). Lineage (GTDB taxonomy): Bacteria > Acidobacteriota > Terriglobia > Bryobacterales > Bryobacteraceae > Palsa-187. Next base: position 4,712 of record JALYIB010000059.1, read on the forward strand.
CCCTCTATAATCTGCATCACGCGCGCGATGCCATGCGTAAAAGCAATCGCGCCGTGCTGGTCGAAGGCTACATGGATGTCATAGGGGTTTTTGCGGCGGGAGTGAAAGAAGTTGTGGCCAGTTGCGGCACTGCCCTAACCAATACGCAAGTCCGTGCCCTTCACCGGCATGCCGATACCGTGGTGGTTAATTTCGATCCCGACGACGCCGGAGCCACCGCCGCCGAGCGCGCCATCCAGCTGTTGCTCGACGAAGGTCTGCACGTAAAAGTCCTCGCCTTCGGAGGAGGTGGGGGCGACGCCGCGCACGCCAAGCTCGATCCTTATGAATATGTGAAACAGTTTGGCCCCGAGGCCTACCGCGCGCAGCTCGATTCCGCCAGCAGCTACTTCCATTGGCTCGCCGACCGCGCCCGCGTGAAGTTCGACATGCGCGGCGCCGATGGCCGCATGGACGCCTTCAAGTTTTTACTACCCGCGGTGCAGAAGATTTCAGACAAACTGGAGCGCGCCGCCGTAGCCAGCGATCTCGCGGGCTACTTGGGCGTCGAACCCGGCCTGGTGCTGGAACAATTCAAGAAGGCGGCCACTGAGCGCCACGCCCCCGGCCAAGTTGCCGCCCCGCAGCCTAAGCGAGCCGCCCCCCAGATTCCAGCCCTGGAACGGATCTTATTGAATACTCTGCTATCGAGCGTAGAGACCCGCCAGCAGATTCTGCCGCGTCTCCCCCTGGCGATGACCGCGGGTTTCGTCACCCGCGAGGTCGTCGACACGCTACGGCAAATGGCTGAGGCCGGGCCGGTTAGTTTTACCGCCCTGGACGCTCGCTTGAGTGACACGGGAAGCGCCCTACTGCACCTCATAGCCGCTGCCGATGAGATAGCAGATGACAATGAGTGTTTGGCCCAGGCCGACGCCTGTCTGCGCCGGCTGCAAGCCAATTTCCAGCGGGATCGGCTCAACGAGCTGCGCGCTCGCGTGAAGACGGCGGGACGCGAAGGACGGTCCGAGGAAGCGCTTCATTGGACCGCGGAGTTACAACGCCTGGAAGAAGAAGTCAAGCGTGAGGGGTAGGGCATGAGTGCAAAGGTTGCGGTAGAACGGTGTTGTACACTGGTGGCTACCGCGTAACGTGAGTTCATGCAGGCGAATTCGCGAGTGATGGGGTTGAGGTAAGCGTGGCAGGCAGCGAAAAATTCGGACGGATGAAGCAGCTCATGAGCGCGGGCAAGCAGAAGGGCTACGTGCTCTATGACGAAGTCAACGACCTGCTCGCCGAAGACTACCCGGGCGGCCGCGAACTCGATGACCTGCTCACGGAGCTCGACACCGCCGGCGTCGAAATCCTCGAAGAACCCAAAGCCGAGTTCGACAAGAAAGTGGATGAAGCCGATGAACCCGGCGAACTCGATCTCGTCCAGGAACTCAACGACAAGACCAACGATCCGGTGCGCATGTATCTGCGCGAAATGGGATCGGTGCCGCTGCTCACCCGCGAAGGGGAAATCGAACTCGCCAAACGCATCGAACGCGGACAGGCCGCCGTCCGTAAAGCCATCTCGCGCTCGGCCTTGGTGATCCGGGAAATTCTGGCCATGCCGGAGATGCTGCGCGAAGATCCCACCGTGATCCGCGACGTGCTGATCATGCCGGATCTGGTTGTCGCCGACGAAATCCTTCCAGAGCGCGCCGGGGAACTACTCGCCGTCATTGCCGAAATCGATAAGAACTACCGCAAGGCCCAGCAATTCCGCCAGAAGCTGCAAGCCATCTCGCGCAGCCTGAAACCCAAAATGCACCGCACTCTGCGCTGGAGCCTGGCGCGCACCATGGTGGTGATTTCGCGCCTGATCCGCGGCATTCAATTCACCTCCGGCACGCGCCGCGCGTTGGGCGGCAACCTGCGCAACGTGGTCGACCAGTTGCGCCCCATCGAGCGCGAAATCGCGCGCCTGCAGCGCAAACTGGAAACGCCAGCTAATGGCGCCAATGGCGCCTCCACCGTTCTGCGCAAAGAACTCAAACAGCTCAGCCAGCGTATTCAGCAACTCGAGGAAGAATCCGGCGCCACCGCCACCGAACTCCGCCGCACTCTGCAAATCGTCGAGCGCGGCGAGCAGGAAGCCGAGATCGCCAAGAAACAGCTGATTGAAGCCAACCTGCGCTTAGTCGTCTCCATCGCCAAGCGCTACACCAACCGCGGACTCCAGTTCCTGGACTTGATCCAGGAAGGCAACATCGGCCTGATGAAGGCGGTCGACAAATTCGATTACCTGCGCGGCTACAAATTCTCCACCTACGCCACCTGGTGGGTGCGCCAAGCCATCACCCGCGCCATCGCCGATCAAGCCCGCACCATTCGCATTCCGGTGCACATGATCGAGACCATCAACAAGCTGGTGCGCATGCAACGCCAGTTGCAGCAGGATCTGGGGCGCGAGGCCACCACCGAAGAGCTGGCCATCAAGATGGACTTGCCCGTCGGTAAAGTACGCAAGGTGTTGCGCATCGCTCAGGAACCGATTTCGCTCGAAACCCCGGTGGGTGAAGAAGAAGAGTCGCACTTAGGCGATTTCATCATCGACCGCCGCGTGGTCTCGCCCTCCGAAGCCGTTATCAATCTGAACCTGCGCGAGCAGACCGCCGAAGTTCTCAAGACCCTCAGCCCGCGCGAAGAGAAAATCGTGAAGATGCGTTTCGGCCTGCAGGACGGCAGCGAGCATACACTCGAAGAAGTCGGCCAGCATTTCGCGGTCACCCGCGAGCGCATCCGCCAGATCGAAGCCAAGGCGTTGCGCAAGCTGCGCCATCCCTCGCGCAGCCACCGTCTGCGGGCTTTTCTCGATACCTCAGTTCACGAGTAAGCGATCGACCTACTGTCCCCAGTCAATATTTTTCTGGCTCACCACGTTGTCGCGAATTTGCGCCGTGAACTCCTGCCTTTCGGCCCCCCGCAGCACTTGCACGCGATGCTCGCCCACCGCTAGCGAGAAATTCGCCGGCGTCTTACGCGTTTGTTCCTGCCCGTCGATGATCACGGTAAGCCCCGCCGGATTCGTCACCAGACTCAACGTGCCCGCGGTCTCTTCCAGATTCACGATGAGCCCCGGATCGCTCGGCAGCGTGAACACCCGCTGCGCCTCACGGTACCCCGCGTTCTTCACCAGCAGCGTGTGCCGTCCCATCCCCAGATTTAGTTTGCAGGGCGTGGTGCACTTCAACTCCGCGTTCCCGTCGAACACCGCCTCCGCCCCCGCCGGCGCAGTGGTCAACTCGAAGGAAGCCTCCGCCGGACCCGGCGGCGTTTTCGGTGCAGCAGGCTTCGCCGCAACCGGAGCGGCCGCGGGCCGTTGCACAACCGGCTGCGCGGCCGCAGGCTCCGGAGCGGGCGTAGCAGGAACCGCGGAATCCACCACCAAAGGCGCTGCCGGAGCGGCCGGTTGCGTCTTCGGCCATAACAGGAAAATCGCCACGCCAATCCATCCAGCGGCCAGCAGTCCAATGACGATATTGCGCCCGGCGTGTCGAGCCTTGGCGGGTGATGGCGCGCCCTCCACCACCGCTACAGCAGCCGGAGCAATGGGAGGCGGAATCTCGGGCGCAGGTTGCCGGATCGGCGCCGGCTCAAACTTCGGCAGACGCATGTCTTCGGTCGGCGGCAGCGGGCGCTTTTCCGCCACAGGCAGCGGCGGCGTCACCGAACGCGGAGCCGAGATCGTCTCCGCCAGATTCTCCGCCACAGTCGCAGCCAGCGTGCCGCCCATCCCATCGCCCGATCCCGCCGTCGGCATGTTGTGGCTGACCCCGCGCGGCAGCGGAACCCAATTCCCGCAGGCATTGCACGCCACCGCCAGCGCGTTCACGAAATCCACGCAAGTGTCGTAGCGGTCCGCCGGATTCTTCGAGAGCGCCCGCCGCATCACCCTCTCGACGTCCGCCGATAACGTCCCGTTCACGCGCTGCGGCGGTGCCGGCTCCTCGCGCACAATCTTGAACAACAGCGTCGGCAGATAATCCGCGACGAACGGCTTCTCGCCCGTCAGCGCTTCATAAGCGATCACGGCCAGCGAAAACTGATCCGCGCGCCCCGAAATATTGCCGCCTTGCACCTGCTCCGGCGACATGTAGCTGGGCGTGCCCATGATGGTCCCCGCCTGCGTCATCTGTTGCGAAACGATTTTCGCAACCCCGAAGTCGGTGACCTTAGCCGTGCCGTCCTCGTGGACCATGATGTTGGCGGGTTTGATATCGCGGTGGACGATCCCCTTCTTGTGCGCGTAGTCCAATGCCGCCGCCACTTGCCGCAGGATACTGAGTAGCGTTTCCTTGTCGGGGGTCTGCGCCGACTTGAGCATCTTGTCGAGCGGCGGCCCGTTCACAATCTCCATGAAGATGTACGCCAGATCGCCCTCTTCGGCGATGTCGTAAATGGTCACGATTCCCGGGTGCGACAGAATGCCGGCCGATTGCGCCTCCCGGAACAGGCGCTCGCGCAACCGTTCGCGCTCGCTTTCGTCGGTAAGTTCGCCCAGGCGAATGGTCTTCACTGCAATCATGCGCCCGATCGCCGGATCCTGCGCCTTATACACCACGCCCATGGCCCCCCGGCCCAGTTCGCCGATGATCCGATAGCGCCCGATATTGTCCACGGCTTCGTCTATTTTACCGCAGCACCGCAAGGTACAATGGTCGCGTATGAAAATCAGCGATACACTTCTCGGTGAATTCGATCACGAAATGAGCACCACGCGAAAGCTCTTGGAGCGCGTGCCCGAAGACAAGTGGGACTGGACTCCGCACGAAAAATCCATGAAGATGGGCCGCCTCGCCTGCCATGTGGCGGAGCTGCCATATTTCGCAACCTTCGCCGCCAAATCCGACAGCATGGATTTTGCCAAGGGTGAATACAAAATGGTAGAGGCCGCCAACCGCCAGCAATTGTTGGAAGCCTTCGATAAACTAGCCGCCGCCGCCCGCGCCGCTATCGCCGCATCGAGCGATGAGGACCTGCTGAAGCCCTGGTCCTTGATGATGGATAGCAAAGCTCTACTGACCATGCCCAAAGCCGGCATTCTGCGCACCGTCATGATGAATCATCTGATCCATCACCGCGGCCAACTTTCGGTCTATCTGCGCCTCACCGACACACCCGTGCCCTCGATCTACGGACCGTCGGCCGACGAAGGCGGCATGTAATTCAAGTTTTAACGGAGGATTTATGGCAATCAAAGACGCATTGTTACCAGAATTCGATAACGAAATGGCCACGGCACGAAGGGTAATCGAGCGCGTTCCCGACGGCAAGTTCGCCTACAAGCCGCACGAAAAGTCGATGACCATGGGCCGCCTGGCCTCGCACATCGCCGAAATGCCCAACTGGGCCACCAGCGGCATTACGCTAGATGCGCTGGATCTAGCCAGCGGCTACAAACCCTTCGAAGCGGCGTCGCGCGCCGAGCTGCTAGCGGCCTTCGACAAAAACGTAGTCGCAGCCCGCAGCGCCATCGCCGGCGCCAGCGACGAGACTTTCATGAAGAATTGGTCCCTGAAAAGCGGCGATAAAAATTTAATGACTATGCCAAAAATCGCCGTAGTTCGCACTTTTGTCATGAACCACCTGATTCACCACCGCGGCCAACTCTCCGTGTACCTCCGCCTGAACAACGTAGCCGTCCCGTCCATCTACGGCCCCTCCGCCGACGAAGGCAGCATGGGCTGACGGTTCCTCAAGTAGGGCCGGAAGTAGGGCCGGGGCCTCCAGGCCGGCCACTGCTAAACTGGAGTTTCAGCCCCTCATGGCCATCCAAACCCTCTTCGGCACTCCCCCCTCCGGCTCCCCCTCGCCCGACGGCGCCAGTCTCCTCGACCGCCTGAAATCCGGCATCCAGAAAACCCGCTCCGGTTTAATGGAGAAACTAGAAGACGCCGTCAGCGGCCGCAAAGAAATCAACGCCGACGTCCTCGAAGAATTAGAGTACGCCCTCATCACCGCCGACATCGGAGCCAACACCACCGCCGAAATCCTGGAACGCATCCGCCAGCGCGTAGAACGCCACCAACTCGGCGACATCGCCGAAATTAAGAGCCTGATCCGCGAACACCTGTTGGAAATCCTCGAAGCCACCGAACGCCCGCTGCCTCACGTAGCCCAGCCCCCAGCGGTCATCTTCGTAGTCGGAGTGAACGGAGCAGGGAAGACCACCTCCATCGGCAAGCTAACCCGCCGCCTCCAATCCGAAGGCCGCAGCGTACTGCTCTGCGCCGCCGACACCTTCCGCGCCGCCGCCATCGAGCAACTGGAAGTCTGGGCCCAGCGCACCGGCGCCGAAATCATCAAGCAGCAGACCGGAGCCGACCCCAGCGCCGTGGCCTTCGACGCCGTGCAAGCCGCCAAAGCCCGCAAAGTCGACTACGTGATCATCGACACTGCCGGCCGCCTCCACACCAAAACCAACCTGATGGCGGAGCTCGAAAAAATGCGCCGCACCGTATCCCGCGTGATCCCCGAAGCCCCGCACGAAGTGTTGCTCGTGATCGAGGCCACCACAGGACAGAACGGTTTGGAGCAAGCCCGCAAATTCACTGAGACCAGCGCCGTCACCGGCATCATTCTTACGAAACTGGATGGCACCGCCAAAGGCGGCGTAGTCGTCGCCATCTCGCGCGAACTGAACCTGCCGATCCGCTACGTCGGCGTAGGCGAGCAACTTGACGACCTGCTTCCCTTCGACCCCACCCAGTTCGTGGCATCATTGTTCGACTAGATGAACCGCTATCTCGAAGAGGCGCTCGATCTCGCCGCCCAAGGCCTAGGCCGCGTCAGCCCCAACCCGGCAGTAGGCGCCGTAATCGTGCGCGATGACGCCATTGTAGGCCGCGGCTTCCACACCTGGTCTGGGGTGAAACACGCCGAAGTAATCGCGCTAGAAGAAGCCGGTGACCGCGCCCGCGGCGCGACACTTTACTTAACCCTGGAGCCGTGTTCCCATCAAGGCCGCACCCCGCCCTGTGCCGATGCCATCATCGCCGCCGGGATCAAGAAGGTTGTCGCCGCCATGCAGGACCCCAACCCGCAAGTGCACGGCTCCGGCTTCCGCGCCCTCCAAAACGCCGGCATCGAAGTCGAAATCGATTCCACCTGCACCGCCCGCGCCACCCAACTCAACGAAGCCTTCGTCCACTGCATGCGCTCCGCGCGCCCCCTGGTAACCGTTAAAGCCGCCGTAACGCTAGACGGAAAAATCGGCGCCCCCGATGACAATCAAGGCTGGATCACCAGCGAGTCCGCCCGCGCCCACGTGCAAACCCTGCGTCACCATTCCGACGCTATCCTCACCGGCATCGGCACCGTACTAGCCGACGATTGCCGCCTGACCGATCGCACCGGCGAAGAACGCAGCCGTCCGCTTCTGCGCATCGTTCTGGACTCTCTCCTGCGCATCCCCGCCGAATCGAAGATGGTGACCTCCGCGCGCAACGACGTGCTGGTTGTCACCACCTCAGCCGCGTCTTCCGAGCGCCGCCGCCGCCTCGAATCCAAAGGCGTGCGCATCGAAGTCCTCGAAGGTTCCGACGGCCGCGTGGACCTCGACGCCGTAGTCACCCTGTTAGCGCGCGAAAAATATCTGTCGCTGATGATCGAAGCCGGCAGCCGCATCAACTGGACTGCGCTAGAATCCGGCATCGCCGACAAAATCTACTTCTACTACGCGCCCAAGATTTTAGGAGGCACCCAGTCTTTACCAGTAGCCGGAGGCACCGGCCGCCGCCGCCGCTCCGATGCCATTCAGTTCCACGATGTGAAGCTCCACCAAATCACCTCCAACGAATTCGCTGTAGAAGCCCTGCTAGAAAAAAGCAGATGACAGAAAATGTTCACCGGAATTATTGAGGAACTAGGAACCGTCGTTTCGGCCGGCACTAGGTTAGTGATCGAATGCCGCACCGTGCTCTCCGACGCGAGCGAAGGTTCGAGCATCGCCGTCAACGGAGTCTGCCTGACCGCGCTCAACCTAACCGCGCGCTCATTCTCAGCCGACCTAGCCCCCGAAACTCTCTCGCGCACCAACCTAGGCGACCTGACCCCCGGCGCACGCGTAAATCTAGAACGCCCCGTGACCCCAGTAACGCGCCTCTCCGGCCACATCGTGCAAGGACATGTCGACGCCACCGCCGTCCTCACCGGTCTCGAGCAATTAGGCGACGGCAACTGGTGGTTAAAACTCCAAATCCCCGCAGGTCTCGAACGCTACCTGGTCCACAAAGGCTCCATCGCCATCGACGGCATCAGCCTAACCATCGCCGCGCTAGACGCGGGTACGCTGGGCATAGCGATCATCCCCCACACCTACACTCACACCACGCTAAGCCAAGCCAAACCCGGCACCCGCTTGAACATCGAAGTAGATGTCCTAGCCAAGCACGTTGAAAAGCTACTTACTGGAACCGCGGCGCCACTACCATCCCCTCTTTAAGAGGTTTGTCCGAAGGCAGCGCGACAGCGTCACTCTCGCTCAACCCCTCCACCTGCGTCCGCGTAGTGTTGGCAACCCCCAGCGTAATCTTCTTCCAGGTGAGCGCATTCCCCGCCAGCGCAAACACCCCCGCCTGCCCCAACTCCCGCCGCACCGCTTCTTTCGGAATCGTCAACGCGCTAGCCACCGCCTCCGTATTGATCTCCACGTTTACGTTCGTCCCCGGCAGCAGTTCATTGTGAGGATTATCGATCACGCACAACACCTCGCCCACCTGCCGCGTCCCCAGCGCCTCAATCTGCGTCGGAGTCTTATCCACCACGCCTTTCCATTGCTTCCCCGGCACCGCGTCCCAAGTAATCACCACCGCCTTGCCCCGAGCCACGCGCCCCAGATCCGGCTCATCGACGAACACCTTCACGCGCACGCGATCCAGTTGCCCGATGGACGCCACCAGGTCCCCCGCATTCAAATACGCGCCCGGTTTCAAGTCGAACTGATAAACCGTTCCCGCGATCGGCGCCCGCACCACGCTCTTGCGAATCCGTTCCTCCGCGAGCGCCACAGCCGACTCCGCATCCCGCAGCCGCGCCTCCGCCGCCGGACGATCCTGCGGAGCCACCAACGCCCCCCGCCGCTGCTCCAGCGAATGAATCTGCCCCTGCGCCCGCTCCACCCGATCCTTCGCTTGCGACACTTCATAAGCCGTCGCCGCCTGCTTCGCCTGCAACCGGACCAAAGTGTCGTGCTCTTTCTGCGCCGTCGCCAACTCCAATTTTTCGCGATCCAGCTCTCCCGCGATCGTACTCAGGTCGGTAGCCCGCCCCCCGCGCTCGATCACATCCAACTCCGCCTTCACTTGGCTCACCCGCGCCTGCGCCGCCACCAGCTCCGCCCGCGCCTCCGCCGAATCCAGTTCGATCAACGCCGCTCCCGCAGCCACCTGCGCCCCGCGCCGCACCAGAATGCTCGTCACCGGACCATCCCGCTCCGCCCGCGCCTCGGCCCACTCAATCGGTTCGATCTTCCCGTTGGTGGGCACCGTGCTAGCGATAGGCTCCCGCACCACGTGCGCAAACACCAGCTCTGGAGGCTGATTGCGCAGCGTGACCGCGTACCACACGCCGCCCGCGGCAATCGCCAACACCACCGCCAACAGCAGATGCCGCAATTTCACTGAGGCCTCGCGCAATAATCAAACAATAGCTGCCACTCCGCCCGCTGAATTTCCACCGCCGCCTTTTCTTGAACTGACCCCGGTTGCAGCCGAGCCCGCTCGCAAAATTGCACGAAGGCGTAGGGATCCCACTGCCCCATGCCAAACTCAGCGTCCGGATAACGCTTCAAAATTTCCTTCGCCGCGGCCGCCAATGCCGGAAACACCGCGTGCTGCCCCACGCGCCGGAACCAATAGGCCGCGTTCCCCGGGTCTGGCTCCTGCCGATGCAGAATCGCGTGCCAGAACTCGCCCTCATGCGTCCTCGGATCGTCAATCAAAATATGAGCCTCTTCGAAACACGAAAAATAGAGCCACAATCCTGCCATCGCCGCCGCTGGATCGCTCACTCCCGGGAACCACTCCGCGGGCTTCCGCGCCGCCAAAGCCTCCCGAGCCTCCTCCGAAGTGCACGGCCCGCACACCAGCGGCGCGCAGCGTTGTCCGTTCTGATCCATGCCGAGAATGCGCGCGACCTCAGGTCCGTATTTCGTAGGATCGAAGTCCATGCGCCCGTAAGTCCATCCATTATTGTAAGCGGTATTGTAGAGATTGGCGTCGAAATCGGCACTGGTTCTTTCCGCAGGCGGCATGTTCGGCGCATGGCAGGCCGGGGCCTGGCGCACCCTCGCCCCCACCTTTAAACCCGACCTGATCGTAGGAGCCTCCGTCGGCTCCCTCAACGGCTACGCCCTGGCCTCGGGTTGGACCGCCGACGAGCTATGCCACTGGTGGCAGCAGCCCGGCGTCGCCCGCTTCGAACATCTTCCCGAAATCGTTCGCCGCCTGATCGCCGCCCGCCCCCGTGAACTCGAATTTGCGGTGGTTCTCACCGACGTGCTGCGCCTAAAGCCGCGAGCCATCACCGGTGCGATTCACGCGGAACACCTGCTAGCATCCTGCGCCGTCCCCCTAGCCGCCCGCCCGCGCCGCATCGACGGACGCTGGTACTTCGACGGCGGTTTGCTGAACCCGCTCCCCATCTGGGCCGCTGTCGAACTCGGCGCCACACGCATCGTCGCTTTGAATGCTCTCCCGGAATTTCCCTCGTCAATACTGCGCCCCTTCGCGAAAGCCTTCCGCTTGTGCTTTGGCTACCACCCTCGATTGCCGCCCGGCGTCGAACTCACCACACTGGTCCCCCAACGCCCCCTAGGTTCCCTCCGCGACGCCCTGTCTTGGACTCCCCAAAACGCCGCCCGCTGGATCGCACAAGGCGCCGCCGACGCCGCGACAGCGATATACTGAATCCAGTCCCAAAACCTGGGTTCCTGAAAACATGGGTTCCTGAAAAGTTCTCGACAGACTGAATTCTGGAGGTTATCCAATGAAACGTGTCGCTACGATTTTTCTTGGCGTGCTGGCCCTCTCGGCCGCCGCGCTCGCGCAAGACCAAGCCGCCATCGACAAGGCCCTGCTAGCCGCTCCTGGCAACACCAAAGCCAACGCCGGTGTCATTAAATGGAAGGCCGATGGTACCTACGACACTTTGAAGAAGGGTACCAGCACGCTGGTCTGCTATGACAAATCCGGCCAGCCCAACCAGCCGCCATTCATAGTTGAGTGCACCAACATGGGTAACCTGCCTCGCGCCGCCCAGAACATGAAGATCGAGGCGATGGGCGACAAGGCCACCGTGCAAGCCGCATTCGACGCCGCCGAGAAGAATGGAACCCGCGTGAAGCCCGAGTTCGGCTCGGTCTGGTACCACCTGATGGGCGCCGACCCGGACCACGCCCGCACCCACATGACCATTGCCGTTCCCGGCGCCACCAGCGCGTCCCTGGGCCTGCCCGACAACAACAAGTCCGGTGGCGTGTGGATCATGAATCCCGGCACCTCCACCGCGCACCTCATGACCCCCGGCGAATAACGCCCTGTAAGCGGACCCACGTCCGCCCGCTGAAAAAGGAGGGTTATGAAACTTTTCTTTCTCGCTCTCGTCGCCACTGTGCTGTTCGCCGTCGCGGCGGACCGGCATACCTTTATCGGCGTCATCACCGACAGCATGTGCGCCAGAGGCGATCATTCCCACATGCGGATGGGAGCCAACGACGCCGAATGCACCATCGCCTGCGTGCAGATTCACGACGCCAGCTACGTACTCTTCGACGGCCAGCAAGCCTACACACTCAGCGATCAGAAAACGCCCGAAAAGTTCGCGGGTCAAAAAGTGGCCGTCCAGGGCACGCTGAACGCCAATACTAAAACCATCCAAGTCGATTCCATCACGGCCACCAAATGAACAAAAATCTTCTCGCTCTCCTGCTACTCGCCGCGTCCGCTTTCGCGCAGAAAGCGGCTTACACACCTCCCCGGACCCCCGACGGTCAACCCGACCTCGGCGGCGTCTGGAACAACGGCACCATCACTCCCCTGGAGCGCCCCGCCGATCTCGCCGGCAAACCGTTCTTCACCAAAGAAGAAGCCGCCGCCTACGAACGCAAGACCGCCCAGCAAAGCAATCGCGACCGCCGTGACGGCCCCGCCGACGCCGACGTGAACCGCGCCTACAACGAAGCCTGGTGGGACCGCGGCTCCCAAGTAGTCCCCAGCCTGCGAACTTCGCTCCTAGTGGACCCGCCCAGCGGCCGCTTGCCCGCATTGACCCCCGCCGCCCAAGAAGCCGCCCGCCGCCGCGCCGAAGCCTTGCAGCGCCCCGCCAACGGTCCCGAAGATCGCCTGATCCGCGAACGCTGTATCGTGGGCGACAACGTAGGCCCACCCATGATGCCCAGCGCCTACAATAATAATTTCCAGATTTTCCAAAGCGCGAATTACGTGGCCATCCTTTCCGAGATGATGCACGACGTCCGCATCATCCCCTTGGACGGCCGCGCTCACCTTGCCTCGGACCTTCGTTCCTGGCTAGGCGATTCGCGCGGCCGCTGGGACCACAACACGCTGATCGTTGAAACCACCAACTTCAACGGCAAAATTTCCTTCCACGGTTCCGACGAAAACCTGCGCGTGGTAGAACGCTTCACCCGCACCGCGCCCGATCTGATCCTATACGAATTCCGCATCGAGGACCCGACAGCGTTTACCGCCCCCTGGTCCGCCGAAGTCCCGCTCAGATCCACTAAAGGACCCATCTACGAATACGCCTGCCACGAAGGCAACTACG
>JALYIB010000060.1 GCA_030775965.1 Acidobacteriota bacterium
CCGGATCGCTCAACCCGCGGGCGCACAATACGCGGGCGACGGGAAGCGAAAGGCCCAAGGCGGCGGACAACGCGGCGGTCTGGGCGGGCTCAACTTCTGTTACGATCCACTTCATTTAAATGCTTTATTGTTACATTTGAGGATGTAACCTGACGGTTGCTCGCGGACATCAAAACAGTGTACATGAGGGCGCTTGCGGTAATCGTAATGTTTCTGGGCTCGCTTTCTGCCGCGCTGGCGCAGACGGGCGTGGTGAAATCGGAAGGGCAGCCGTTGCCGGGCGTGACGGTGCGGGCGACTCAGGGGGAACGTGTCCTCAGCACTTTGACGGATGCGAATGGCGAATTCAAGCTCGCGAACCTGACGCCGGGAACGTGGACCATCGACGTTGCCCTGTTCGGTTTCGCGCCGCAGCGGCGTGAAGTGCAGGTCACCGCCAACCCCACCAAGATCGATTTCACCTTGCAGATTGGAAATTTCGCAGGTGGGCGCGGGGGATTTGGTCCCGGACGTTTTGGAGCGGGCGGTCGCGGCGGCGGCGCGGCTCCGGGAGGCTTCAATCCCGGGGCCAATCCGGCAAACGCCCCGAATGCTGCTCCCGGCACGACCGTGCAGGCGGACGCCGCGCAAGGTACGCTTCCCGACGCTGCAGCACCGCCCGCCGACGTGGCCGCGCTGCAGCAAGCAAACGCCGGCGGAGCCAACGAATCGTTTCTGGTCAACGGCAGCCTTAGTACCGGGCTGCAAACTCAAGCCTCCGACTTCACGCCCGGCCAAGGCCCCAACGGCTTGGGCAGCGGTGTCGCCTCGGCGGCTGTGGGCGGCGCTCCCGGGCAAGGTGGCGCGGCCGCGGCCGGACCCGGCGGATTCCAGGGAGGCGGCGGAGGTGGAGGATTCGGCGGTGGTGGTTTCGGCGGACCGGGCGGCGGCGGGGGCTTTGGCGGCGGACGCGGACCCGGCCCGGCGGGACGCGGCGGTTTCATCGGCAATCGCCGTAACGCCGGCCAGAACCAGATTCGCGGGTCGATCTTCTATACGGTAGACAACTCGGTTACCGACGCTTCGCCGTTCTCACTGAACGGCGAAAGCAACACGAAAGCTCCTTACGCGCAAAACAAATTCGGTTTCAATTTGGGCGGTCCGCTCGAAATCCCCAAGCTGTTTCGCGCGGAGAACACTTTTTTCATCATCAATTACAACGGCAGCCTGGGGCGCAACGGCATGAATCTCACCAGCACCGTTCCCACGCTGGCCGAACGCGCGGGAGATTTTTCGGGGATCTCCACGGTGATCTACAATCCCGCCACCGGCCTGCCGTTCCCTGGCAATCGCATTTCGCAGATCAACCCCATCGCTGCCGGCCTGCTGAAATATATCCCGGTTCCCAACCAGCCCGGGACCGTCAACAACTACCGCCTGACCGAAGCTGTCCCGAACAACAGCCAGAATCTCAATGCGCGCGTGAATCAAACGCTCTCCAGCCGCGATCAACTCAGTTTCGGAATCAACTGGCAGGGCCGCGATTCGCAGACCCTGCAGAATTACGGTTTCATCGATTCCTCAAGCGGCAATGGCATGAATGCCAACTTTAACTACCGGCATACTTTCGGGACCGCAATTTTCCAGAACTTCACGGCCACTTTCAACCGCAATACCAATCTCACCACGCCGTTTTTCGCGAACGGTACCGATGTCGCCGCAGGTCTTGGCATCCAGGGCGCTTCCTCGAATCCTCTGAATTACGGTCCGCCGACGCTCACTTTCACCAACTTCGGCTCGCTCACCGACAGCAGCCCTTCACAAACCGCTGTCTACAACCTGGGGTTCACGGAAAGTCTCTCCATCCGCCGCGGCAAACATAACTGGACCTTCGGCGGGGGTTACACCCGCTACTTTCGCAACTCCGTTACCGATGCCAACGGCCGCGGCACTTTTAACTTCACTGGCCTCGCCACCAGCGAGATCAACGCGAACGGACAGCCAGTGGCTAACACCGGTCTGGACTTCGCCGACTTCCTGCTGGGGCTGCCACAGTCCGATTCCATCCGCTACGGCAGCTCGAATACATACTTCCGCACGGATTCTTACTATCTATTCGGGCAGGATGATTTTCGCGTCCGCAACAATCTGACGCTGAACCTGGGCTTGCGCTATGAATACTTCGCGCCCTGGAGCGAAAAGTACGGGCGCATTGCCAACTTGGATATCGCGCCCGGATTCAGCGCGGTTTCGGTGGTGACGCCCGCGCAGCCCGGCCTCTATAGCGGGGCTTTCTCCAGCGGCCTGATTAATCCCGACCGCAATAACTTCGCCCCGCGCGCCGGACTCGCCTGGAAGCCGTGGAATCGCAAAAATTACGTGGTGCGTATGGGCTACGGGATTTACTACAATCCGGGAATCTACAATCAGTTCACCTCGCTGCTCTCCGCCCAGCCGCCGTTTGCGCAATCGACCAGCGTCGAGACCAGCACTCTGAATCCGCTCACGCTGGCCGAAGGACTCACCGTGACCCCGGACGGCAAGACTATTCTCAACACCTTTGCCGTGAATCGCAATTATCAAACCATGTACGCGCAGACCTGGAACGTCGGCTTTCAGTTTCAAATGCCTTGGCAGTTGGTGGGAGAAGTCAATTATCTGGGCACCAAGGGCACGCATCTGGACGTTCAGGAGGTACCCAATCAGGCTCCGCCGGGCGCGGTCCTCACCGCCCAGCAGCGTCAGTCGATCAGCAACGCCACCGGCTTTACCTACGATACGCCCGATGGCAATTCCATCTACCACGCCTTACAAACGCGCCTGACGCGCCGCTTCCGCCGCAACGTTTCGTTCAACCTTCAGTACACTTTCTCGAAGGCCGTCGACGACTCATCGACGCTAGGCGGCGTGGGCAACACCGTGGCGCAGAACTTTAACGATCTCTCGGCCGAGCGCGGTCTTTCGAGCTTCGACCGCCGCCATGTCTTCACAATGACCTCCCTGATTCAATCGCCGGTGGGTTCAAATGGCGTGTTGGCCAACTCCAGGTTTTTCGAGACGGCGCTCAAGGATTGGACCCTTTCCCCTAGCGTCACCCTCGAAACCGGTACGCCTCTGACGGCTCGCGTGCTGGGGAATCAGTCCGACACCGCAGGCACCGGCACCATCGGCAGCGGCCGCGCGGACGCCACTGGACTGCCCATCGAATCGAGCACCGGCTTTTTCAATCTGGCGGCCTTCACGGTTCCGGTGTCCGGCGAATTTGGCAATGCCGGCCGCAATACCATTCCCGGTCCAAGCCTGTTCTCGGCGAATCTTTCGCTGCAGCGCACCATTACTCTGCATGAGCGCACGCGACTGCAAATCCGCGTGGACGCCAACAATTTTACCAACCACGTGAATATCACCAGCGTTGGAACGGTGGTGAACTCCATCACCTACGGCGCGCCTCTGTCCGCCGGCGGCATGCGCACATTGAGCGCTACCTTGAGGTTGAATTTTTAATGCAACGTGCGCTCTTTTTCCTAGTTGCCTCGCTGCTGCTCGCGCAGGACGCTACTTTCATCGTCGACACAAAACTGGTGGTGATCAATGTAACGGTGAAGGACAAGGCGGGCCGCCCCATCTCCGATCTGACGAAGGAAGACTTCCAGTTGCTCGAAGACGGTGTCCCGCAAAAGATCACGGTCTTCGACCGCCAGGAACTGAGCGTCGAACCTCTGGCGCCGATGTCGTTTTCGCAACGTCCTCAAACGATCGAAGAGCGCGCCGCCGCAACCCCGCCCGGCACTGCCGTGAACCGGCAAGTCCAGCGCGACCCCAAGCGCTTTCAAGATCGCCGCTTGATCGGACTGTTCTTTGACATGTCCTCCATGGAGCCGCTGGAACAAGCGCGCGCTCAGGAAGGCGCCGTCAAGTGGATCCAATCGCAGATGACCAAGGCTGACCTGGTGGCCGTCATGACCTTCGGCAGCAAATTCCGCATGGTCCGGGAGTTCACCGACGATCGCGACATGCTGATTCAAACCGTGAAGGGCTTGACGCTGGGCGATTCGAGCGATCTGCAAGGCCTGGCCGCCACCGGGGCCGACGAAGGCGACGACAGCGGTTCTTTCGTGGCCGACCAAACCGAATTCAACATCTTTAATACCGACCGCAAGCTGACCGCACTCGAAGACGCCGCGCGCAAGCTGAGCATTTATCCGGAAAAGAAAGCCCTGATCTATTTCTCCAGCGGCGTCAACAAGACCGGCATCGAAAATCAATCGCAGCTAAAAGCCACCGTCAATGCCGCCGTTCGCTCCAACGTTTCTTTCTATCCGGTGGACGCGCGCGGCCTGGTCGCCGAAGCCCCCGGAGGCGACGCCAGCGTAGCGTCGCCGCGCGGCAC
>JALYIB010000061.1 GCA_030775965.1 Acidobacteriota bacterium
GTCAGTTTAATTGGGAAATGGCCTACAATTAAGGCCTTGCACTGTTTTCGGTTTTGTGCTATCCTCTCTCTAGCTTTTGAAACCCAGTACGTACGCTTGAACCTCAACGAAACAACCTCGCTAGACCGTATCAATCGAACCCGCAGGGACTTCCAACGCTAGAAAAGAGAAAACACTTCAATGAAAGAAACAGGAACGGTAAAGTGGTTTAATGCCGGCAAAGGATTTGGATTTATCGCGCGTGAAAACGGCGAAGATGTCTTCGTGCATTTTTCGGCCATCGAGGCGAGCGGGTACCGCACGCTCGAAGAAGGCGCGCGGGTTTCGTTTGTGGTTACGCGCGGACCGAAAGGTCTGCAGGCCGAACAAGTCAGCCTAGCCTAAAATCAGTTCAGAGCGCCGGTGCTCCTGCGAGTGCCGGCGCGTTTCCATTCTGTGCCTGCGGATTCTCCGCGGCGCAGTTTGCCCACGGCGTGTGTCCCTAAAGAGCGCGCTTATTTCCGGTTTACGAAAAGAGTAAAGTTATGTCGAAAACATGTGGCGATACCGCGCGCTTCCATCGCCTTCGCAAACAAAAGATCAACCGCCGCGCTAAGAATCGCGCGTTGCAAGCTGAAATTGCCGCGCGTAAAGCGGAAAAAGCCGCCAAGCCCACGGCGTAAAGTCTTTTATTGTTCGCGGATGGCGCGCAATGAATAGGACGAGACGAGTGCCGATCCAAATCCCGAGTGCGCGATCGTCCCTTGGGTAGCGCTCGCGGCCTCGTCAAGATGAGTCCCGGTTGTGATGAGCCGATGAGCCCTGACGATGTGGAAGAAGTATTCTGCAGATGCTGTGAGGCGAACCGTTCACATCATTCGTAACCCAGTAAATCCAAGGCTTCGATCACCTGCTTTACGATTTTAGGATGCAGTGCTTGGTTGCCATGCAATGGAATCACTGCACGTTGCGATTCTCAGCCTGGGCCCGGCGGCACTCCACCGCGGCAGTTTAGGCATGAACTTCGACGGCGGTCGTTAGGATCTGCTGGCTAAGAGCGGACTGGTGTTCCTCTTCGGTGAAAGTTTCCAGGTAGAGTTCAATCGCTTCGCGGATGTTGACGATGGCCTCGTCGAGAGTCTTCCCCTGCGTGTGGCAACCCTTCAGTTCCGGGCACCACGCGTAAAAGCCATGTTCGTCTTTTTCGATCACCACGCTGGCTTGTCGTGTCATCGGCTTATGGTAGCGCGTCGGTCGCTGGGAGTATGCTGGTGAATATGTGCGCCAAGGCCGGCATCTCCGTTGCCGAGTATCTGCACACCAGCTTCCCGGACCTCGATCGAGAGTACCGGGACGGCGAACTAGTGGAGCGAAGCGTGCCCGACTACTTGCACGGACGGACGCAAGCGTTACTTCTGGTTTTCTTCGAGGCTCTGCGCAAGAAGCTTTCCTTTTACGCTTGCAGTGAGACACGCGTAAAGGTGCGCGAAGGCCTCTATTTGATTCCCGACGTGTCCGTGTTCCGGCGACCGAATAACCACAATCATGGATATAATCTACTGCAATGTCGAAAACGAGTGCACTGTTTTTTCGATTTGTAGTCCTCGCATCAATTGCATTGCCTGCCTTGGGGCAGGGCACTGCGGCTCCTTCGGGCACCGAGGACGCTGTTAATCGTCTCGTGAAAGCACATCAGGCGTGGGGACCTGCCGCCAGCACTCCCCATACTTCGCTCCTTCTTAAAGAGGCCTCCCGCGAGGGGCCCGTTATACGGATCAGAATGTACGCGACTGGCTTGCCGAAGGAAGGCACTTATACGTTGATCACATGGCCAGTAACGCAACGCGGGCCTGAAGAGTCGTTGCGTGGCGTAACCTTCGATGAGTCGGGTTTGCTCGTGTGCGCGGGCACTCCTGGCACATGTGGAAGCCCCGATAAGCCCAACGATCCGATTGACCTTGCTCTACGTCCCGTTCCGGGTGAGCCTGCCAGGTTTGGTCTTGTATCGATGGATGGGTCTATTAAGGTCTTCGCCAAGATCGTTCCGCTACCTTTGAAAGGCGAAGACAAAGGATGCAGCGTCGAGGCGGTATTACTCACGCCGGGCACCGAGCTTGTACTTATTGAAGGGACGGGATTCCCCCCAAACTCCGATATTATTTTGGGTTCCGAATCCGAGGGTGAACGCCACGCCGGGAAAGCCAAGACCGACGCAGATGGCCGATATGTAAGTGGCATTCTTCCTTATAAGCAGGGCGTGGCTGGCGGGACGACGAAGGTAAATCTGAAGTCGGCAGTGTGCTCCCCTTCGGTGAGCTTTCCCTGGGGTAAGCGAAACTAGCCAGCTTGCGCACCCTCCCGCAAGGTGTGTTACATTAAAGGTTCCGATCATCTTGGGAGGTTGGGGCCTTAGTAGTCCTGACCGTTTGGACCATTCAAAAAACATGAGCCACAAAACTGGTAAAAAGTATTCTGCTGCGTTCGATCAGGTGGAGCGCAAGCCTTACGCGCTGGAAGAAGCCGTTCCGCTGGTCAAGAAAATCAAGTTCGCCAAGTTCGACGAGACGGTTGAATTGCACATGCGGCTGGGCGTCGATCCCAAGCACGCCGACCAGATGGTCCGCGGCACTGTGGTGCTGCCGAACGGGCTGGGGAAGTCGAAAACGGTTCTGGTGATTGCTTCCGGCGACAAGCTGAAGGAAGCCACCGAGGCGGGCGCGGACTTCGTCGGCGGCGAGGACATGGTCACCAAGATCCAGACGGAGAACTGGACGGCGTACGATGCCGTAATCGCCACTCCGGATATGATGCGCAGCGTGGGTAAGCTGGGTAAAGTTCTGGGGCCGCGCGGGCTGATGCCGAATCCCAAGACGGGCACGGTCACAACCGATATCGCGAATGCGGTGAAGGAAGTGAAGGCCGGTAAAGTGGAGTTTCGCGTGGACAAGACGGGCGTGATTCACGTGCCCGTCGGCAAGCTCAGCTTCGATGAGCAGAAGCTGGTGGAAAACGCCAACTCCCTGCTGGGCGCCGTGGTGAAGGCCAAACCGGCGGCGGCCAAGGGCAAATACGTAAAGAGCGTCACCCTCTGCTCCACCATGGGGCCGGGTGTTTCGCTCGATACGACGCCTTACAACCTGAAGACGGTTTAGGAATTCTCTCATGAAAAACAAGAAGGAAAAGCAGAAGGATCTGGACGAGTTGCGCGAGCAGCTTGAGGCTAACAAAAACATCTTCCTGGCGGGCTACGAGAAGATGAAGGTCGAGCAAGACTTTGAGCTGCGCAAAACGGTTCGCGCGGCAGGCGGTCATTATAAAGTGATCAAGAACCGCATCGCTGAAAAAGCGGCCGAGGGTTTTGAATCGGGCGGGCTGTTGAAAGAGCTGAAGGGCATGTGCGCGATCGCCTATACTTCGGGCGATCCGGTGGCGCTGGCTAAGGCGTTGACGGTTTATGCAAAGGCCAATCCGGCGTTCGTGTTCAGGGCCGGGATGGTGGAAGGCCGCGTGGTGGATGTCAGCGGCATCAACCAACTGGCTACTCTGCCGTCGAAGGAAGAGATTTTTGCGAAGCTGCTGTGGGTGATCAATGCTCCCGCGCAGCAACTGGTGACGGCGATGAACGGGGTCGGCCGCAACCTGGCGGTGGTGGTCGATCAAGGCGTCAAGGAAAACAAGTTTCAGGGTTAGGGATTTTCGAAAGGGTTAAGGAACAACATGGCAGACATCAATGCGATTTCAGAACAGATTCAAGGGCTGACGCTGCTCGAAGCGTCTCAGCTGGTCAAGGTGCTCGAAGAGAAGCTGGGCGTATCGGCGGCGGCTGCGTCGGTGGTAGCGGCTCCGGCGGGCGGCGGCGGGGCGGCGGCTCCGGCTGCCGAAGAGAAGACCGAGTTCACCGTGGTTCTGACCGCGGCGGGCGCGAACAAGATCAACGTCATCAAGGCGGTACGCGAAGTCACCAGCCTGGGTCTGAAGGAAGCC
>JALYIB010000062.1 GCA_030775965.1 Acidobacteriota bacterium
GAATCAGAGTACCCGTTCGTTGAGAGGGTGGGCCAAATCATACCGCCGAACTGGGCCAGTTCAGAATACCGAAATCATACTCCCCTGCTCACGCGTCTTTCGTTGTCGCGGCCAGACCTCTCAAGGCAAAACAATCCTGTGGAAAACTGCTTTGACCACATTGCGCCTTGGACGTATGCTTAACGTATCATAAAGGACGTTATTTATCATTAACTTACCCGTTCATGGCAAGTGCTTCCGGCCTGGTTCCCACTGGGTCACAACTTTCATCTTCTCTCCCTAGCCAGTTGCCAGAAATCTTGAACCGGGCCGGTAAAGCCGCGACTTTTGCAGCCGACGAATTTTTTTTCGGCCGCATCCGCAATGAACACACACGTGCGGCGTACTTCTGTGCTGTGCGGAAGTTTTTACTTTGGGCAGAGCAGCATGGTTAGCCCTACTGCTTCAGCAGCGTGTTCGAGATCACGCTGTCCACGTACCCGCTCGTTAGTGATTCTAGCCTCAGCTTCAGTTATGCGGAATAAGGTTGGCGGCGAGGCCTGCCGGTCTCGCCCATGCCACAGCTTGGCCGATCACCGGCTCACGCTCAAGATGGGTTGCTCAGACGCTTAGTGCGCCAGCCTAAGCTGGCAGGAGATAGTTGATGAAAGTTCAATACGGAAAAGATGTAGCAAATCATTCCGGCCCCGGGTCATGCGGAGGCGCTCGCGAGGGCGCCGCTGAAGCGTTGATAGGGGAAACCGGCGGGTCAGCCATTGAGCCGCGAAATCCGAAATCCGGGACGCCGACGCCGTTAAGCGATGCGGAAGGCAAAATGAACCAGGGCGATAATTGCGAGTCCTGGGGCAGTCCCGCGCGGTCGGAGACCCTGCACACGCCAGGAAGTTTCCTGCACAGACGCTGGGAGATCTCCACCGTGCCCGGTGCGACGACACTGGGCAACTCAGGGAAGGCCAGGTGCCACAATCCTGAGCAACCAACGGTAGAGAAGTCGGATGCGTTCGTAGTACCTGGGAAGCCATCGAACAAGGGCATTCGGCCCGCGGAGATGGTGGAGGGAAGGAACGCAGCCAAAGGAAACGCCGAACAGGTCCCCGCACCCCGGACCCAGAGCCGGACCAGTTGTGCGTCGACGGGCCTGGAAAGCGTACGTCAGGCAGCGCGCCGGAATCGGCGGCTGCAGTTCACGGCGCTCTTGCATCACATCACGCCGCAACTACTTGTGGAGAGCTTTTACAACCTCCAGAAGAACGCGGCGGCGGGGGTGGATGGAGTGACGTGGCGGGAGTACGAGAAGATTCTCCCTCAACGGGTTGCCGAGTTGCATCGGATGATTCATGCCGGAGCATATAGGGCAACGCCATCGCGGCGGGTGTACATACCCAAAGCAGATGGCCGTCAGCGCCCGTTGGGGATCGCCTCGATTGAGGATAAGGTCGTGCAGCAGGCCGTCGTCACGGTCCTGAGTGCGATCTATGAAGAGGATTTTCTCGGTTTCGCGTACGGGTTCCGGCCAGGCCGCGGCCAGCATAATGCGCTGGACGCTCTCACGGCTGGAATCAAGAGCCAAAAGGTGAACTGGATCGTGGACGCCGACATCCGCTCGTTCTTCGACGAAATCGATCACGGATGGATGCTGCGGTTTCTCGAACACCGGATTGCCGATCAGCGAGTCATTCGACTGATTCGCAAATGGCTCGAAGCGGGTGTGATCGAAGACGGAAAGCGGGTTCTGGCTGTAAAAGGAACTCCGCAAGGCGCGGTGATTTCGCCACTGTTGGCAAACATCTACCTGCACTACGCCTTCGATCTGTGGGTTCAGCACTGGCGGAAACAGCCAGGGCGAGGAAAGGTCATCGTGCTTCGCTAGCGGTACCATTTGGCCCCGCGAGTTGCGCACGTAAAACTGGCCGACACTATCCAGGTTCTTGCGATACTCGCCTTCGGCCTCCACGTAGACCTGCCATTGGCGTCCGAAGCGGCTAAAGTAGTTCACAAATAGTCCACCCATATAGGCTTGAACGGTTCGATACACATCATTCAGCGGCACGCCTTGCTTCAACGTCTTCTCGCGATCGACAACAAGAAACTGCTGCGGGACGCTCGGCAGAAACGTGCTGATCAGGCCGGGCGCGATTTCCTTGCGTTTGGAGGCTGCGGCTATGAAGTTTTGCAGGTTGTCGGCGAGGAACGGCACGTCCCGGCCGGCGCGGTCTTCCAGGACGAAAGTAAACCCGCCCGACGTTCCGACGCCCGGAATCGCGGGAGGAGGGAAGCTTATGGCGATGCCGTCAGGGAGCTTCGCGAGCTCCCGATTCACGTGCTGCACGATCTCCTGATACTGCTTTTCACGACTGGTACGATCCTTCCAGTCATCCAACGTGACAAAGAACAGGCCGGTATAGGGGATACTGACAAAACTCAAGAGACTGAAGCCCGCCACCGTCGTGGTGTACTTCACGCCGGGTGTATGCATCAGGATCTCCTCAACTTTGGCCGTTGCGGCTTCGGTACGCTCGAGCGACGATGCGTTGGGAAGCTGAAGGTGCATGAACATGTAGCCCTGATCCTCGCCCGGCAGGAAGCTCACCGGAACTTTACTGCTAAAAAACAAACCACCAAGCCCGGCGGCTAGCAGAATAAGAAACGCGATCGCGCTCTTGCGGATCAGCGCGCCGGACCAGCGGATATAACCATGCGTGGCGCGCTCGAACATGCGGTTGAACCAATTGAAGAACCGGCGCAACAGTCCGTGGCTTTCCTGCTTCGGTTTGAGCAGCAGGGCCGCCAGCGCCGGACTCAAAGTCAGTGCGTTGAATGCCGACAGGATGACGGAGATCGCAATAGTTACTGCGAACTGCTGATACAAGCGGCCTGTGATGCCGGGTATAAACACGGTTGGCACGAATACCGCTGAGAGCACGAGTGCGATACCGATCACCGGTCCGGAGATTTCTTCCATTGCTTTCAAGGCGGCCTGCTTTGGCGCCATGCCTTCTTCCATGTGCCGCTCCACAGCCTCCACCACGACGATTGCGTCGTCAACCACCAATCCAATGGCCAGCACCAGACCGAACAGAGAGAGCGTGTTGATTGAAAAACCGAAAACCGGAAACATGACGAAGGTTCCAATCAAGGAGACCGGCACCGCGAGCAACGGTATCAGGGTCGCGCGCCACCCTTGCAGGAATAGATAGACCACGATGGTAACCAGGACGATCGCAATCCCGATGGTGATCACGATATCGCGAATGCCCTCTGTCACGGACTCAGTTGTGTCCAGAGAAACCACATACTCAACGTCTTGCGGGAATCGCTTTTTGGCTTCCTGCATCAACTTGCGGACGCCTTTGGCGGCGTCGACGGCGTTGGTGCCGGGCAATTGATAAACGGCAATAATCGCACCAGGCTTGCCGTTGATTCGTCCGGATAACGTATAATCCTGCGCACCTAGCTCAATGCGCGCGACATCGCGTACGTGGACGATTCCTCCGTTAGGAAGTTCCCGTACAACGATATCGCCGAACTCTTCGGGGGACGTGAGCCGTCCTTGCGCCCGCACCGAGTACGTATACTCCTGCCCTTTCGGAGACGGCGAGCCGCCGACCTGACCCGCGGGATTCACAGTGTTCTGCACCTGAATCGCGGAAACGATTTCGGTCACAGTGATGCCGAGCTTGGCCAGTTGATCCGGTTTGATCCATAGGCGCATTGCATATTGGCCGGCTCCGAACACCTGCACGTTGCCTATGCCCGGCACACGCGTCAGTTGGTCATTTAA
Organism: Acidobacteriota bacterium; assembly: GCA_030775965.1. GTDB lineage: Bacteria > Acidobacteriota > Terriglobia > Bryobacterales > Bryobacteraceae > Palsa-187. The sequence continues at coordinate 3,782 of JALYIB010000062.1, forward strand.
GTTGATATACGAGTAATTGGCCAGAAATTTACTGTCGTACGTGCCCTTGGGCGAATAGAGTCCCATCACCATAAGCGGCGCCGTCACGGATTTCTGAACGGTCACGCCGAAATTGGTCACATCTTGCGGCAGTTGCGAGGCGGCTTGGGTCTGGCGCATTTGCGTGAGCATGAGGTCGGTATTCGGATCGCTTTTCACGTCGAAGTCCACGATCATCGTCATCTGCCCGTTGCCCGCCGCATTCAGCGAGTACATGTAGTTCAGGTTGTCGACGCCGCTCATTTGCTGCTCAATCGGCGTGGCCACAGATTGCTCAATGGTCTGCGCGTCGGCGCCCACATAAGTAGTGCGAATCTGCACTTCCGGCGGCGCGATGGCCGGGAACTGCGAAACGGGGAGCTGTACTATGGTCGCTATGCCGATGATCACTAGGAGCAGCGAGATCACCATCGCGACGATGGGACGGTTAATGAAAAACTTTGACATTATTTCGCTCCCTTCGGATTGACCGGCGCGCCGGGTCGAATCTTGAACAGTCCATCGGTAACCACGCGTTCACCGCGCTTCACACCGTCCTCCAGGATCCAGTCCGAGCCAATCCGGTCCCCGACCTTGACCACCGCGAAGCGAATCGTATTGTTCGGATCCACCACGGCCACCGAATAATTGCCCTGCATTTCGTTGACGGCCCTCTGCGGCACCAGCAGCGCATCGGTCCGTGTCCCGATCGAAGCGTGTACCTTTCCGTACAGCCCGGGACGCAGCCTGTTGCCTGGATTCGGGAAGAGTCCCGTTAGCTGAATCGCACCGGTGGACGAGTCCACCTGGCGGTCAGCGAAAGAGAATCGCCCTTTATAGGGATGCACCGTGCCGTCCGACAAAATCAATTCGAGTTCCAGGTGATTCATGGATGAATCGCGTGTCAGGCTTAGATACTCCTGCTCGTTCACAGTGAAATTCGCCTTGATGGGATCCAGCGTAGAAACCGTTGTGACCGCGTTGGTCGAGGGCCCTACCAGATTGCCCACCTGAGTGGTCGCCACGCCGGCGATGCCATCGATGGGGGCGACCAGTTTGGTAAAACCTAAATTCACCTGGGCCGTTTCGACCGCGGCCGCGGCAGCCGTCACGACAGCTCTTGAAACTTCTATCTGCGCTTGCGAGGTCTCCACTTGAGCCCGCGCCGCGGCCACCTGCGCTTTCTGCGACCGATTGGTCTGCCTGGCGTTATCCAGATCTTGTTGCGTGATCGCCTGCTGCTGCGCCAGCGGTATGTAACGATCCTCGTCGAGCTGTGCTTTGTACTGATTCGCCTCGGCGCTCGTCAGTTGTGCGCGCGCTTGAAGCAATCCTGATTGCGCTTGCAAGAGCTGCGCCTTGGCCTGCGCCAGTTGTCCCTCGGCTTGATCCGCGGCGGCTTGCAGCGGCCTCGGATCTATTTGGAACAGCAACTGTCCTTTGCGCACAAAGGACCCTTCGGCGTAGTTCTGCGTGAGAAGATTACCCACCACCTGGGCTTTGACCGCGGCATTCACCATTCCATCCAAAGTGCCGATCCATTCGCGCTCAATGGGGATATCTTTATGCTGAACCACTGCAACTTCCACATCCGCCGGGGTTGGTGCGTTTTCCGCGCTCGATTTTGACGTGCACCCCACCGTGCCTAGCAGAGCCGCCCCCGCTAGCGCTACGGCCGCCAATATTCTTGTCCGTGTCTTTAACCCATGTGTCATTTGCTACCCTCGCTTTTGGTGATTCCGCATTTCTCGCATTCGTTGGCAGTTCCTCCGATGAACCGGCGCAGAGGACGCTCACCCTTGCCTTTTAGGTTTTTCAACAGATGTTTGGTCTCTACTCCAGCGGCGATGAACTCTGCTCCTTCGCTTCTCATCTCACAGAGCAGCTTTTCTCCGCTCTCATCGATGAAAGTGACTTCGCTCAAATCCACCACTGTGCGGGCACTGACTCCAACTTCGCGGCCGTGCTCCCAACACGCGCGCAACTCGGCAACCCACGGACGCGTTAGCCGGCCGCACAAGGTCCACCGCTGTTCTGTTGCTGTTTGCGCGTGTGTGATCCGTAGCATGGCGATTTGATTCTCGCCAACGAGAATGCAAGCGGCGCGCCAATCTCAACCTTGTGTCCCTGTCGCGCGCAATTGGCTGAGCCGTCAGGGCATCTCAGAATGGTTGGAGAAAAGTATCGCGTGCCGGCTACGGTGGCTGTTGACGAGAGTCCGGTTTGCTACCGGATTTTCGGCACTTGACTTACACGCCAGTGCGCGAAATGCGAATGCCGAGCTTTTGCATTCGCGATTGCAGCGTGGAGCGCTTAATCCCCAGGCGGTTCGCGGCTCCGTTCGGTCCGGCAACGATCCAATTGGATTGTTCCAGCGCCGCGATAATCTGCTGGCGCTCTGCATCGTCGAGCACCGCCCGCATATTGTGAGAGCTTGCGCTGGCACTCGCCTGCTGGCTACTGGCTCCTGCCGCCATAGCCATCGAATTCGCATTTGATACGCGCAAATCGTCGCCCGGGATGTTTAAGACCGGGCCCTTGGTGAGGATCACAGCCCGTTCAATCACGTTCTGCAGCTCGCGGATATTGCCCGGCCATGGATATTTGACCAGCGTCGTCATGGTTTCCGACGGGATGGTGTCAATTACTTTACTGGTGCGCCGGCTGAATTGCTGTACGAAGTGCCGCACCAGTAGAGGAATGTCTTCCGGCCGCTCGCGCAACGCCGGCACGCGGACGGGAAAGACGTTGAGGCGATAGTACAGATCAGAGCGAAATTTTTGTTCGCTCACTAGAGCTTCTAGATCGCGATTGGTCGCGGCGATGAGCCGTGCATCGGTGCGCAGAGTCCGGCTTGAGCCCAGACGTTCAAATTCTCGCTCTTGCAAAACGCGCAATAGCTTCGGTTGGAGCTCAAGCGGAACTTCTCCAATCTCGTCCAGGAACATGGTGCCGCGGTTGGCGAGCTCAAAACGGCCCACACGCTGCGAAATCGCGCCCGTAAACGCTCCCCGCTCGTGGCCGAACATCTCGCTCTCCAACAATCCGGTGGGAATCGCCGCGCAGTTGAGTTTTACAAATCCGTTTGCTTGCCGCGAGCTTAAGTTATGCACAGCGCGCGCAATGAGCTCTTTGCCGGTCCCGGTTTCACCGTAGATCAGCACGGTTGAATCGGTGGGCGCCACGGTCTCCACTTCCTGCAGCACGCGGCGCAAAGCCTCGCTCTTTCCCACGATCTCCTCGAACTTCAATTCGGTTCGGATTTCGCCTTCCAGGTAGAGCTTCTCTTGCGCGAGCTTGTTCCTGAGGTCCGAGACTTCGCCGAATGCCCATGCGTTCTCAATAGCGATCGCGACTTGACGCGCGATCTGGCCAAGGAACGTAAGGTCGTCCTGAGAAAAAGCGTGTTCGCGCCAACTGGCCAGGCTGAGGACGCCCACTACGCCGTCGCGGCCGGTCAAGGGCACGTGTGCCAGAGACTGGATCGCGAGTTCAGGCATGGTAGCTTCTTTTTCAATCTCCTCTTTTGAGAGGATGACCGGCTCACCAGATCTGAATACCCTAACAGGCTGCTGAAAATCTCCTCCCGGAAGTATCCAAAAGGCGAGGAAAATCGTCTTCTCGATATGCGCGGAGAAGACCAGCAACAGCACGAGCTATTCGGGTACGGATCGTTGGAGGGGCGGGT
>JALYIB010000063.1 GCA_030775965.1 Acidobacteriota bacterium
ATTTGGGGGCGCGCGCTTCGTTGCCGGCAATGTGGGCGAGGCCCCCCATGGGTTCGACCGGAGCGTCGGGGAATTGCAGGAACGCGAACGGCATGTCGTGTTCGCCGTCGGTGTTGGTGGAGCGGCCGCGCACCATTTCGACGCCATATTGCGGGCGGTCACCATCGCGGGCCAGGCTCGCGAGCATTTCCTTTTGTAAGCCATCGCGGCCGGATTGATCGAGCAGCGCTTTGAAGAACTGGCGGTCGCGGCGGGCTTCGAGTTCCCACACCATCATCGTTCGGCGCGAATGGAGCTTGTCGGGGCCGTAAAAGTTGAGGTCGTCGAAGAGCACGCCGTCGAGGCTGACTTCGACCATGGGGCTGGAGCCCGCGCCGATAGGGCGCAGCAAGTGTAAATCGCCGCGCACCGAAAATGTTTCACCGGGGGCGACATCGAGACTGGGCACGGAGATGGAACCTTTGCCGCCGGGGGTGGCTTCCTGGGCGAGAACGGTTAGCGTGATGCCGCGGATGCGGCGCTGGCCGGCGTTGCGCAGGGAGAGGGCTACGCGTACGTCAATGGCATAAGCGCCGCCGCGAACCGTGGCAGCCGAGCCACCCCATTCGTCTCCGGCGAGCGATACCGGGGCGTCGTGCGGAAAATCGATTTTGTGGGCGAGATTTTGCTGCTGGCCGAACTGGGCTAAGGCCATCGCGCCGGCGCTCAGAAACAACAAGACGCTATTGCGCATACACGCCTGTGATGGTTACTTGGCCGGTGTCGGCATCGATATAGCGGGCGCGCGCCGAGCCTTGCACGCTGAGGCTCACGCTGACCGGGCGTTCTTGTCCTTGCGACATGCCGAGCGTGCCGCCGTTCTGCTGCAACTGAATTCCGGCGGCGGAAACCTGGACGGTGGGGCCTGCATCCTCGAGCGCGCGAATGCCCCCGCGCCAGGGACGCGCTTGGGCGATCTTCTGGACCACATGGCCTAGCGCGGATGTCTCGGCTTGCGGCATGTTCAGCCACCAGGCGCTGACCAGGAGCGCGATGACTCCGGCGCACGCGGCGGCCACGCGCCAACCCGCAGCCAAGGCCGGTTGGCGGACGCGCGGGGCAACGCATTCTCCGGCTTCGAGACCGACGCGCACGTTGGCGGACATTTCGGCAGCCAGGCGGTCCCAATTCACTCCAGTGGGCATTTCGGCCGCGAGCGCGCGCAGGGATTCGCGATCGGCGGCGAAGGCTTCCACCCAACCGCGGCAACCGTCACAACCAGACACGTGGAGGCGCAGCAGGAGGCGGCGCCACAGTGGCAGGTCTCCGGTGGCGTAAAGCGCCATGTCGGAATGGATTGGGTGTGTCATGCCAGCCCTCGCTTCTGCAGGCGGGCGAAATGTTTTCGCAATTTCACGCGCGCGTTGGCGATGTGCGAGCGCACGGTCGCTTTGGAGCATTGCAAGCGCGCGGCTACTTCTTCGGCGGGCAGATCTTCGACGTCGCGCAGGAGGAGGGCGGTGCGCTCGCGCTCGGTCAAGATGTCGAGGCCGGATTGGAGGTACTCACGGCGCTCGGTGCGCAGCACCATTTGCTCGGGGCTCTCCAGGGCGGAGACGGCCACCGGCTCGGGCATCTCGTCAAGTTCGGTGAAACTTACGCGCCCGGCGCGGCGCAGGAAATCGATGGCGGTGTTGCTGGCGATGCGCGACAGCCAGTGGGCGGCTTTGTCCAGATCCTTAAGCTGATCCTGGCGCTGCAGGGCTTTGATGAAGGTTTCCTGGGTGAGGTCCTGGGCGTCGGAGACATCGCCCACGATGCGGTAGATCAGCAGGAACACGCGGCGCATGTTCTCCGAGACAAAGCGGCTTTGCGCCTCTGAGGCTAGCGTGGCGGCATCATACCGGGTCTCACTCATTGGTTCGAAGGCTACCGATAGCGCGCTCATGGCTGGTACGGGCGTTTCTGGCCCTACAACCAACCTGACGATCCAGGCGGCCCAAGCGTGCAGCCTGAATCTATTCTATCTATAGCTTTATCGGTGGCGCTATCCTAAGCATATATGAGGCCTGTAGCGATTATTGGCATTGGCAAGACCGCTTTTGGCGCGTTTCCGGAGCGGGATTTGCGTTCGCTGGCGGTGGAGGCGGGCGAGAAGTGCCTGGCGGACGCGCGGGTAAGTCCTTCACAAGTGGAAGCTTATTATCTGGGGAACTTCGCGGGGCCTTCTTTTGTGGGACAGAACCATCTGGCTCCTTATATCGCGGGGGCAATGGGGATTACGGGGGTCCCGGCGACGCGGTTTGAGGCGGCTTGCGCGTCTAGCGGGTCGGCTTTCTACCATGCGGTTTCTAGCGTGGCGGCGGGGCCGAACGATATCGTGCTGGTGGCGGGCGTCGAGAAGATGACTTCGCAGACTACGCCTAAGGTCACTGAGATTCTGGCGGGCGCGGGGGACACGTGCGGGGAGGTGCGGGCGGGGGCGACGTTTCCGGCGCTGTTTGCCATGATCGCACGGCGGCATATGTATCAGTACGGGACTACACGGGAAATGCTGGCTGCGGTTGCCGTCAAGAATCACGAGAACGGGGCTAAGAATCCGCTGGCGCATATGCGGAAAGTGATCACCATGGAGCAGGCGCTGAAGGGCAAGCCTATTTCCGAGCCGCTGACGGTGTTCGATTGCTCGCTGATCAGCGATGGGGCGGCGGCGGTGTTGATCGCGCCACTGGAGCGGGCGGCGGAATTTACGAACAAGCCGGTGAAGGTTATGGGCGTGGCGCAGACTTCAGATTACGTGGCGCTCGATCAGAAGGACGACATCACTACGTTTCGCGCGGTGGTGGCGGCGGCGGAGAAGGCTTATAAGATGGCGGGGGTTACGGCGCAGGATATTCAGTTTGCCGAGGTGCACGATTGCTTCACGATCGCGGAGATCATCGCGATCGAAGATCTGGGCTTCGTGAAAAAGGGTGAGGGCGGCCCTTATGAGCTGGCGGGATGCACGCGGCTGACGGGTCCGCTGCCGGTGAATACTAGCGGGGGGTTGAAGGCCAAGGGGCATCCGGTGGGCGCCACGGGAGTGGGACAGCTTTGCGACCTGGTGCTGCAATTGCGCGGCGAGGCGGGGGAACGGCAACTGGAGCGGCACTCGCTGGGGCTGGCGCAGAATCTGGGCGGGTCGGGGGCGACGGCGGTGGTTACGATTCTGGGGGCGGCATGACGAGCGGAGTGGTGTACACGGAAACGGTGGTGCATGCGGCGCCGGAGCAGTTTGTGGCGGATGCCCCTTATCAACTGGCGATTGTTTCGCTGGAGGGCGGGGGGCGGCTCACGGTGCGGGTGGACGGGGAGCGCGTGGCGATTGGCGATCGCGTCGAATCCGTCGAGGATCGCAACGGGATTTCGTTCTACCGCAAAGCGTGAAGGTACTGCTTTATTACATCGGCAAGGCACGCGATACGCACGCGAATGCGATGGCGGAGGAGTACATGAAACGCTGCACGCGTTTCGCGAAGTGCGAGATGCGGGAGATTCATCCGCTGCGCTTCGATCCGTGGGTGAAGCATCCGGCGGCGGCGAAGATTTTGCTCGATCCGTCAGGACGCGCGCTGGATTCGGCGGGGTTCATTGCGTTGGTGGAAAAGGGCGAGCGTGAGGGACGCGATGTGGTCTTCGTGATCGGCGGTGCCGATGGGCTGCCCGCGGAGTGGAAGACGCGCGCCGATTTGTTATTGGGGCTGTCGCCCATGACGATGCCGCACGAACTGGCGCGGGTGGTGCTGGCGGAGCAGATCTATCGCGCGTTTACTGCGCTGCGCGGGCACCCATACCCACGCTAGCGGTCAGCGCTCTCGCGAGGGCGGGCACGGGCAGGGGCGTCGCTCCAGGCGTGGTGGTTGCCACGGCCGTGATGACGGTGCCGGGAAAGTAGTGGCCCAAGATAATACGCGCCGGGTAGCCGTGTTCGGCAATGGCGATCGCACCCAGTTGACACATCCCCACGCCGTGTCCGGAGGCGTGGCCGCGCAGGGGGCAGGCGACGGAGAAGAATGGATAGCCGGGTTGCGGGATGGCGGCTCCTTCCCAATTGGTCTGGGCTAATGACTTGGTGTGTCCGCCGCAGTTGGCCGAGTACAGGGCGGCGATGATATCGCCCTTATACGTTAGGACCTGGCCGTGGGTCGCGGCGGTGGCGCGGCTGGCGGCGCTGGAGGCCTGGGGCGCGCCCTTCAAAAGCTGGCAATGTTCGGTGTCGCAAAAATCGTAGCCCTGGTGGCGGTTGTGGGCCCCGGCCAGATACGACCGGGTGACGACAGCTTGGGCTTTGCGGGCCTCAAAGGGGAGGCCGGCGGCTCCCTCCGCTTCGACGATGGCGGCGACGGCGTCTTCACGGTTCATTTCGACGATGGCTAACAGTTCTAGGCCGAGGCTCCGGACCTCGAGTTTGCCCAGGTATTCGCGGGTCACGCCGCCGGGGATTCCCAGGAGGAAGCGGACCGGCGCTCCGTTGCGGCCGACGACCTTAGCGGGGCCGTGGAGGGGCACTGTGCGGTCGCCCTGGACTATTTCGGTGCGTCCTGCCGATTCGACCAGCAAGATCTGCCCCTTGGCTGGTTTCAGTTCGAATTGGACCGGGTGGAACGACCCGAGGACACTTATATGGACGGTTGCTGCGATAGTGAGTGCGAGCATGAATCAGGCTGTGTGCCACGCCTTTGCGCGCCAATACCTATTATACCCCGCTACAATGAGGGAATGTCGCGCTTCGATGCCCTGCTGCTGGTCTCGTTTGGGGGTCCGGAGCGGCGGGAAGACGTTATCCCTTTTCTGGAGAATGTTTTACGCGGGAGGGATGTCCCCCGCGAGCGGTTGCTGGCGGTGGCGGAACATTACTACCATTTCGGGGGCCGGAGCCCCATTAACGGCCAAAATCGGGACTTGATCGCGGCGTTGGGGGAAGTGGTGAAAATCCCGATTTATTGGGGGAATCGCAACTGGCATCCGCTGCTGGCGGATACTGTTCGCCAGATGCGGGATGACGGGGTCAAGCGAGCGATCGCATTCCCGACTTCGGCGTTCGGGTCGTATTCGGGGTGCCGGCAGTATTGGGAGAACATCGAGCGGGCTCGGGCAGAGGTGGGGGAGGGCGCGCCGGAGATCGTGAAGATTCCGCCGTTTTCGGGGCATCCTCTGTTTCTGGAGGCGATGACGGATCGGTTACGGGCTGCGTTGGGCGAGTTGCCGGGGGCGCGGGTGGTGTTTACGGCGCACAGCGTGCCGCTTGCGATGGCGCAGGTGAGCCCTTATGTGGAGCAACTGGAGGCGGCTGCGCGAAGCGTCGCGGAGGCGGCGGGGGCGCGGGAGTGGACGCTGGCGTATCAGAGCCGCAGCGGGCCTCCGGCGCAGCCTTGGCTGGGGCCGGACATTTGCGACTACCTGCGGGAGTCTCCGGGCGACACTGTGATCGCGCCGATCGGGTTTCTGTCGGATCACATGGAAGTCATTTACGATCTGGATACCGAGGCGCGGGGGGTGTGCGAGGAACTGGGCATTCGCATGGTGCGGGCGGGGACGGTGGGGACGCATCCGGCGATCGTCCGCATGATCGCGGAGCTCATTGAGGCCGAACCGGACCCTTGCGCGGTTACATGCTGCCCGGCGCCTCAGCGGCCGGTCATCAAACGGTAGACTTCGCGCTTCGACAAGCCGCGTTGTTTGGCTACGTGCTTGATGGCTTCCATTCGCGGCAAGCCTTGCTGTTCGGCGGCGAGGACGGCTTGTTCCAAGGGAGTGTCGTCGGCTTCGATGGCGTCGCTCTTGCCGATCAGCAGGGTGATTTCGCCTTTGACGGATGGGCGCGAGGCTAGTTCCTTTCGCACTTCTTCGGCGGTGCCGCGCAGGAACTCTTCGTGCAGTTTTGTGAGTTCGCGCGCGATGACTACGGGGCGAGCGCCCATCACCGCGGTGACGTCCTCGAGGGCTTCCAGAATACGGTGCGGGGTTTCGTAGAAGATGAGTGTTCCGGTTTCGGGCTTCAGTTGCTCCAGGAGTTTTCTGCGCTGCGTGGACTTGGGCGGGAGGAATCCGCAGAAGCGGAAGCTGTCCGTCGGGAGCCCGGCGGCGCTGAGGGCGCTGACCGCCGCGGAGGCTCCGGGGATGGGCACTACAGGCACTGCCGCGGCGATGGCGGCTTCGACCAAGCGATAGCCGGGGTCTGAGATCAGGGGGGTTCCGGCGTCGGAGATGAGCGCTCCGCTGCCGCTCGCGGCGAGCTTGGCGATCAATTCCGAGGCGCGGCCGGATTCGTTGTGGTCGTGATAGCTGAGCAGGGGTTTTGAGATTCCGAAATGCTCCAGCAGCTTGCGGGATTGGCGGGTATCTTCGCAGGCGATCCAATCCACTTCGCGCAAGATGCGCAGGGCGCGCAGCGTGATGTCTTCGAGGTTGCCGATGGGCGTGGCGACAATATAGAGAATTCCAGGCATCGTAGTACGATGAAACGGTAACTGAAATGGAGAGTCCGACACAAGATCCCGCTGGTTACTACGTCTGGGAGGTTGCTGGGCAGCCGGTGATTGTGCACGTGCGTTTAGACGTGGTGGACCGGCTGGCGGCGGAGGTCATGCGCGGGTTTGGCGCGGTTCCCAAGCGCGGGGCTGAGGTGGGCGGAGTGCTGATCGGGACCACGCGGGGCACAGCGCGGCCGGGGGTTCCGGCGATTGTGCGGATCGACGATTTCGAGGCGGTGCCGTGCGAATACCGGCGCGGGCCTTCGTATTTATTCACGGAAGAAGACGGGCGGGATTTTGAGGATTGCTGGAACCGTTTGCAACCTCGCTCGTCGCCATCGGCTTATGCGG
>JALYIB010000064.1 GCA_030775965.1 Acidobacteriota bacterium
TCTCAACGTATTGTGCGTCTTGAAAGAGATCGGTCCGCGCGAACTGGGCGAGGGCGAACCGGTGATGCGCTGGTGGCGGGAACGGGGCCATCCTTCGCCTCTGCTGATGACCGAAGAGGAAGCGCACAACTCCGCCGACAGTTTTCCCATCGAATTCCGCGACATGCAGGATCACCGCAAGGTGTTGCATGGCGTCGACGTCATCGCGCACCTGCACGTCGACACAAAAAACTACCGCACGCAGGTTGAGCATGAACTTCGGGCCAAACTTTTTCGTTTAAGACAGCAGGGGGCGCAAGTTCTGTCGGATCCGGCGAAGCTGCTCAAGTTATGCGTGGACTCGGTACCGACATTTTGTACGCTGGGGCGTCATGCGCTGCTGGCTGGCGGAGTCGCGGTCGCGGGCGGACGGCGCGAGGTAGTTCAAAAGCTGCGGGAGACATTGGGGCCTCCTCCGGGTCCGTTCGATGTGCTGCTGGATCTCCGCGAGGATAAAGCCGGGGTGGACGCAGGCAATGCGGTCGATGTGTTTGCGCAGTATCTGGAGTTCATTCGTAGAATGGTCGAATATGTCGACCGGATGGAGGATCGCAAATGAAGTGGTTATTAGGCGCACTCGGTGTGATTGTGTTGCTGGTGCTGGTGGTGGGCGGAAGCCTGGTAGGCTCGCGCAACGAACTAGTGACGGAGAAGAATGCCGTCGACGGCGCTTGGGCCCAGGTGGACGTGGCGTTGCAGCGCCGCGCGGACTTGATTCCAAACTTGGTCGAGACCGTGAAAGGTTTCGCCGCGCAGGAGAAGTCTGTCATCCAATCGGTAGCGGACGCGCGCGCAGCGTTAGGCGGCGCGAAAACCCCGGCCGAGAAGATTGCCGCCAACGGGCAGATTGATTCCGCGTTGTCGCGCCTGTTGGTGGTAGTGGAGAATTATCCCAACCTAAAGTCCAACGAAAACTTCCTGCGCTTGCAGGATGAGCTGGCGGGCACCGAAAACCGCATCGCCGTCGAGCGGCGCAAGTATAACGAAGTGATCCAGCAATATAATACCGACATCGAGATCTTCCCCAAGAATATCGCCGCATCCATGTTCGGCTTCCACCGCAACGATGCCTACTTCAAGGCGGAAGGCGCGGCCCGGGAAGCTCCGAAGGTGAAGTTCTAGCAGCGGCCCTGCCCGGAGGGTCAGTGCTATATACTGACTTTGATCCAAGAGGCTCCCATGATCGGACGATGCGTGGTTTCCCTTCCGCTCTTCGCCATGTTGGCGTGGGCGGCGAGTACGCAGCAGGATGCTAAGACCGTCATTGCCAGCGCCACGAAGGCGCTGGGAGCGGACAGTCTCAAGACCATCGAGTTCACAGGTTCCGGTTTCGATTATGTGATAGGCCAGGCGGCGAACCCGAATTCACCGTGGCCCAAGTTCATCGATAAGACTTACACTCGCGCCGTAGATCTGGATGCGTCAGCCTCGCGTATGCAGAGGATCCGCATGCAGGGGGAAAATCCTCCGCGCGGCGGAGGCCAGCAGCCCGTCGTAGGGGAACAGACGCAGAACCAGGTGTTGGCGGGGGCCGGGGGGCGTGACGATCTGACGATGCTGCTGCCCTATAGTTTTCTGCGTTCCGCCGCGGCGGCCAGCGATGCTACCGTAAAATCCCAAACCCTGGGCGGAAAGAAATATACGGTGCTGTCCTTCACGGGTTCCAACAAAGCCGCGGTTCGAGGGTATCTGGATAGCGACAATCTCTTGCAAAAAATAGAGACCAAGATCGACAACAATGTGCTGGGCGATATTCCGTTTGAAACCGCCTTCTCGGAGTACAAAGACTTCGGCGGCGTAAAGTTCCCCACTCACATTATTCAGAAGCAGGGCGGATACCCGGTGCTGGATCTGACCATGACGGACGTGAAGCCGAACGCCCCGGCGAATATCGGGGCGGGAATAACTCCGCAGGCTGCTCCGCAAGCGGCTTCATCGGAAAAGCTCGGCGACGGCGTGTATCTGATCCTGGGCGGATATTCGGCCATTGCCGTCGATTTCAAAGACTATATCGTCATCGTCGAAGGCGGCCAGAGCGATCAGCGTAGCGAAGCCGTGATGGCGGAAGCCAGGAGGCTGATTCCGAACAAGCCCATCAAGTACGTAATCAACACCCACCACCACTTCGACCACTCCGGCGGCCTGCGCGCTTATGTGGCGGAAGGCGTGATCGTAGTCACGCACCAGATCAACAAACCGTATTACGAGAAGATCTGGGCGAACCCGCATACTCTCGTTC
>JALYIB010000065.1 GCA_030775965.1 Acidobacteriota bacterium
TCGTAATCCACCGCTTCATTTTTCTTGTCGTCCATTTTAACGGTGCCATGGATGAGCTTCGCGCTCGTCGGCCCAAGGTTTGACCCGCCGCTCGCGGTCGCGTCGTAGCCGCTACCGGCCGCCGACACGCGCGGCTGGAAGTATTCGGGTCGCGAGAAGTTCTGGCCGATCAGCTCCGATCCAATCACCTTCCCGTTCTTCACGATCAGGCTGCCGTTGGCCTGTTTCGGAAACACGGCCTGCGTGATGGCGGTCACCACGCCGGGATAGAACAAGCCGGTGAGCACCGTCAGCACTAAAGTCATACGCAACGCGGGAAGCAATTGTCTCCACATAAACTCTCCTTACGCCAGCCCCAATGAGTGCACAATCTGATCGATGATCCAGATGCCGGGGAAGGGCACCAGGATGCCGCCCAGCCCGTAAACCAAAAGGTTGCGGCGCAGCAAGGAAGCCGCGCTCTCCGGGCGGTAGCGCACGCCGCGCAGCGCCAAAGGCACCAGCGCAATAATGATTAGCGCGTTGAAAATCACGGCCGACAGCACCGCGCTTTGCGAGTTGTGCAAACCCATGATGTTGAGCTTGCCTAGCACCGGATAGGTCGCCATGAACATCGCCGGGATGATCGCGAAATATTTTGCGACATCGTTGGCGATCGAAAAAGTGGTCAGCGCGCCGCGCGTGATCAGCAACTGCTTGCCGATCGCCACCACCTCAATGAGCTTGGTGGGGTTCGAATCGAGGTCGACCATATTACCAGCCTCTTTGGCAGCCATGGTTCCGGTGTTCATGGCCAGCCCCACGTCGGCCTGCGCCAGCGCCGGCGCGTCGTTGGTGCCGTCGCCGGTCATCGCCACCAGCCGCCCTTCGGCCTGTTCTTTTTTGATGTACGCGAGTTTGTCCGAGGGCGAAGCCTGCGCCAGAAAATCGTCGACGCCCGCTTCGGCCGCAATGGCGGCGGCAGTGAGCGGGTTATCGCCGGTGATCATGACGGTACGAATTCCCATCTGGCGAAGCTGCCCCAGCCGCTCCTTCATGCCGCCTTTGACGACGTCCTTCAGATGAATCACGCCCAGCACCTGCGCGCCGTCGGCCACCGCCAGCGGAGTGCCGCCTTGCCGCGAAATGCGCTCCGTGATTTCCATCAGGTCTTTCGGAACCACGCCGCCGCGCTCCTGCACGAATTGCGCGATGGCTTGCGTGGCGCCCTTGCGCAGATGACGCCCGTCCAGATCGACCCCGCTCATGCGCGTGTATGCCGAGAAGGGAATAAAGGTGGCTTCGTGATGCGCCACCTCGCGGCCGCGCAGCCCGTATTTGGTTTTCGCCAGCACCACCACCGAGCGCCCTTCCGGAGTTTCGTCGGCCAAGCTCGAAAGCTGCGCCGCATCGGCTAAATCCATATCGCTGACGTTTTCCACCGGCAGAAATTCGACGGCCTGGCGATTGCCAATGGTGATGGTTCCGGTCTTGTCCAGCAGCAAGGTATTGACGTCGCCCGACGCCTCCACCGCTTTGCCGCTCATGGCGAGAACATTGTGTTGCATCACGCGGTCCATGCCGGCGATGCCGATGGCGGAAAGCAGCCCGCCGATGGTGGTGGGAATCAAGCACACCAGCAGCGAGACCAGCACCGCGACGGTGGGTACGCTTCCCAGCCCCGCCGCCGCGACGCTGTACTTGGCGAAGGGCTGCAGCGTGACCACCGCCATCAGGAAGATCAGCGTCAAGCCGGCGATCAAGATGTTCAGCGCGATTTCATTGGGCGTCTTCTGGCGCTCGGCGCCTTCGACCAGCGCGATCATGCGATCGAGAAACGTCTCGCCCGGGTTGGAGGTGATGCGAATCTTGATTTCATCGGAGAGCACTTTGGTGCCGCCGGTAACCGCGCTGCGGTCGCCGCCGGATTCGCGAATCACGGGAGCGCTTTCACCGGTGATGACGGATTCGTCCACCGTCGCGATGCCGTCGATCACTTCGCCATCGCCGGGGATCAACTCGCCGGCTTCGACCACCACGATGTCGCCCGAGCGAAGCTGCGATGCTTGCACCTGCTCGGTGCGGCTGCCCACGATACGGCGCGCCATTGAGTCGGTTTTGGTTTTACGCAAAGCGTCGGCCTGCGCTTTGCCGCGCGCTTCCGCCATGGCTTCGGCGAAGTTGGCGAACAACACCGTGAACCACAGCCAGAGCGCGATCTGGATGCCGAAACCCACGCCCGCCGCGCCGATGGCGATATCGCGAATCAGCAGAACCGTGGTGACGGCGGCGCCTACTTCCACCACGAACATCACCGGGTTCTTGATGACGGCCATGGGATTCAGCTTGACGAAAGATTCCTGAATCGCCCGCCGCAAAATCGCCGGATCGAACAACGGCCGTGCGTGGGCCAGCTTTTTCGGAATCAGCTCGGTGGGATCCTGGCTGGGAGGCGTCGGCTGGACGGATGTATTCTCAAGTACGTCGGGCATGGCTAAAAGACCCTCCCTTGCTGCATCAGAAAATGTTCGACGATAGGGCTCAGTGAGAGCGCGGGGAAAAACGTTAGCGCGCCCACAATGACGATGGTTCCCACCAGCAGGCCCACGAAGAGCGCGCCGTGCGTGGGCAGCGTGCCGCTGGTGACCGGAATTTGTTTCTTGGCCGCCAGACCTCCGGCCGCGGCCAGGAGCGGGATGATCATCAAGAACCGCCCCACCAGCATGGCGATGCCCATGGTCAGGTTGTACCAGGGCGTGTTGGTGGTGATGCCGGCAAACGCGCTGCCGTTGTTCGCGGCGGCGCTCGAATAGGCGTAAAGTATTTCGGTCAAGCCGTGCGGGCCGCCGTTATTCAGGTTGGCGATGGCCGGTCCGTTAGCGCCGTTCCAGTAGCCGCCCTTAGCCAAGTCGATCACGGCGCTGGCGGCGCTGAAGAGCAGAATCACGAACGAAGTCGCGATCAGCGCGATCATGGCCATCTTCACTTCTTTGCCTTCGATTTTCTTGCCCAGATATTCCGGCGTGCGGCCCACCATCAGTCCGGCGATGAAGACCGCCAGGATGGCGAACATCAGCATGCCGTAAAGTCCCGCGCCCACGCCGCCGAAAATCACCTCGCCCAAGTGCAAATTGAACAGCGGAACCAAGCCGCCCATGGGAGTAAAACTATCGTGCATTCCGATGACGGCCCCGCAACTGGCATCGGTCGTAACAGTCGCGAAGAGCGCCGTGGCCGCGATGCCGAAGCGCACTTCCTTGCCTTCCATGTTGCCGCCCGCCTTCTCCAAGCCCAGCTTCGTGAGAATCGGATTGCCAGTTTGTTCGAAGTGATATACGACGAACGCGCCCACTAGAAACAGAATGCTCATGGCCGCGAACAGGGCCCAGCCTTGGCGCTGATCGCCCACCATCCTGCCGAACACGTAAGTCAATCCGGCGGGGATCAGAAAAATCGAAATCATCTGAAAGAAGTTCGTCAGCGGACTCGGATTCTCAAAAGGATGCGCCGAGTTGGCGTTGAAGAATCCACCGCCGTTGGTGCCCAGCATCTTAATCGCTTCCTGCGATGCCACCGGGCCTTGCGCGATGGTTTGCGTTTTTCCTTCGACGGTGGTGACGGTTGTATAAGGCTTCAGATTTTGAATCACGCCCTGAGAAGTCAAGAACAGGGCGAATACCAGCGATATCGGCAGGAGAACGTACACCGTGGCGCGAACGATATCCGCCCAAAAATTTCCCAGTGCATTGGCTTGATGACGCGAGAAGCCGCGGATCATGGCCACCGCGATGGCCATGCCCACCGCCGCCGAGGTGAAGTTGTGCATGGTGAGTCCCAACATCTGCACCAGATAACTCAGGGTATTTTCGCCGCCATAGCTCTGCCAGTTGGTGTTGGTGGTGAAGCTGACGGCGGTGTTGAACGCCAGATCCGGCGTCAGCGCGGTGGCGTTGGCGGGCGCGTGCGCGGTGCTGAATCCCATGGGGTTCAGCGGAAGAAAACCTTGCAGCCGCTGCAACACGTAAAGAAGGACAGCGCTGAAAATGCTGAAGGCCAGCATGCTGCCGGCGTATTGCGTCCAGCGCTGCTCGACGGTTTCCTGAACGCCGCAGAGTTTGTAGCATAGCCGTTCGAGCGGCCGCAGCAGGGGATGAAGAAAGGTACGCTCGCCCGCGAACACGCGCGTCATGAAGACGCCCATGGGTTTCGCCACCGCCGCGATGACTAGAAAGAAAATGACGATTTGAAGAATTCCATTGGTAGTCATTAGAATTTCTCCGGCTTAAGCAGCGCGTAAATCAAGTACCCGAACAGAAAGGCCGCCGTGACTCCCGCAACGATGTAGTCCATAAAAGTCCTCGCTTCCGCCTAGAGCTTGTCGCACGCCTTCGTGAAATACCAGCTCACGACGAAGAACGCCACGGTTACCACAATGTAAAAAAGATCCAGCATTTTGCTCCTCAATCAATTCGTAAACACAACCTGACGTCCCAAGCGCTCCAGGCGGCGCGCCAAGCGCATGGTCGCGGTCGGCCACCAACGGCGCCGGCCGCCGATTACTACGACGGAGTGGGGACCCACTCCGCATTCGATCGCGTCTCCCGCGTCGCGGCCGAGGCGAATATCAACGGACGCATTGATATTCGCTTGGGAGACCAGTTGCGCGTAATGGCTCTCCAGAAACTGCGTCGATACCGGTGGCGCGTACAAATCCAGTGGATAGGGGACCACCTGCACCGCCAAAAGCCTGACCGGCGCTAGACCGGAAGCCAGCTCCGCGGCCATTCTCAGAGCGCTGAGCGTCTCACTGGGCTTGGTGTGAATGACAACGATTTCCAGACTCGCGTTGGAGGTCTGGCCGGGAACAACCGTGGGCCCAACCGTTTCCAATACGGGTGCCCTGTCGTAAGTGAGTACCGCAGGCATTTTGCCTTCGCCCAGCCTTTCCTTTGCCCGCCCAAGGAGCACGGCGGCATCCAAACTCGACTCGGCAACTTGCCCCGTTTCAAGCAGCGGATGATTTTTGAGGGCTTCCATAACCTATCTCCAAATACAAGGTATCCGGAAAGCCGTAAGGAAAGCATAAGCCCGCTGTCAGGATTGTGTAAGGAATTATGCGGCGGTTTCGGGCAGGGCGAAACGATAGCCCACCCACGGTTCCGTAAGGATATAGCAGGGATGCGAGGGATCGGGCTCGATCTTTTTTCGTAACTGATTGATGAATACTCGCAGGTATTCCACTTGATCCCCGTAGTCGGGGCCCCATACGGCTTGTAACAGGCGGCCGTGTGGAATGGGTACGTTGGGATTGGAGAGCAAATAGCGCAGCAAGTCGAATTCTTTAGGCGTCAGGCGAACCTCGCCGCTGCGTGAAATGACGCGGCGCGTGGCCAGGTTGACCTCAATCGCACCCAGGTGAATGG
>JALYIB010000066.1 GCA_030775965.1 Acidobacteriota bacterium
CGGGGTATGCTTACGCGCACGTTTCGATTCGCTTTTTGAAACCGCGGGTGCAGATGTTGGTGCACGTGGCGCTGCTGTTGGGGAGCTGCGCGCTGCTGCCGATTTTGCCGTCGCCGATGTGGCGTCCAACGCAGGTGGGGGATCCTACGGCGCGGATTTTGCTGCTGCTGACGGCGACGATCGGGCTGCCTTACTTTTTGTTGTCGTCGACGAGTCCGCTGTTGCAGGCGTGGTTTGTGCGGCGGACGGGGTCGGGGGTGCCTTACCGGTTGTTTGCGCTGTCGAATTTTGGGTCCATGCTGGCGCTGGTGAGTTTTCCGTTTCTGGTGGAGCCCCGGCTCGCCACGCGGCAGCAGGCTTACTCCTGGAGCGGCGGGTATGTGGCGTTTGCGCTGCTGTGCGCTTTCACGGCTTGGGTGAGCCGGAGTGCGCGCGGGGATGCGCCGGAACGCGTGGCGGCTGAGCGCGAGTCCGGCGAGCGGCCGGGGTTGTGGCAACTTTTGTTTTGGGTGTTTTTGGCGACCTGCGCATCGGTACTACTGGTGTCGGTGACGAATCATATGAGCCAGAATGTGGCTCCCATTCCGCTGCTGTGGGTGCTGCCGCTGGCGATTTATTTGTTGACGTTCATCTTCGCGTTCGAGAGCGACCGGATTTATCAGCGGTGGCTGTTCATTCCGCTGCTGGCGCCGGCGCTGGCGGGAATGGCTTACATGATTTACGCGGACGATGGGAATTTCAACATCAAGTATGCGATTCCGGGGTACGCGATCGGACTGTTCATCTGCTGCATGTTCTGCCACGGGGAACTGGCGCGGCGGCGTCCGGTGCCACGGCATTTGACGCTGTTCTACTTGATGGTGTCGCTGGGCGGCGCGCTGGGCGGGATTTTCGTGGCGCTGATCGCGCCGCGCGTGTTTCACGTTTACTGGGAACTGCCGCTGGCGATGATCGCTTGCGGGGTGCTGGCTCTGTTCGCGGTGTGGCGGCTGATGGCAAGGCTTTATTGGCTGGTGCCGGTAATGGTGCTGGCCTCCGTGGGCGGGGGCGGCTGGTATTTGTTCAAACACTACCGGGCGTTCCTGGTTGCGAATCATTGGGCTGTCCCGCTGTGGACTGGCGCGTTGCTGATCATGCTGGCGGCGTGGACTTGGTTGCCGGGGCATTGGGCGGCGTGCTCGGGGCGCGCGTTGGTCATCGCGGGAATCGTGGTGCTGTCGTGGTATTTCGTTACGCAAGAGCGTAAGTTGTCGAAGAACCTGGTGCTGCAGGCGCGCAATTTTTATGGACCGCTGGAGGTGCGCGACGATTTGCCTACGGAGGATTACGCCGAGCGCACGCTGTTGCACGGGACGATCAATCATGGATCGCAGTTGCTGGATCCGGTGCTGCGCTATGTGACTACTTCGTATTACGCGAAGAAGTCCGGCGTGGGGCGGGCCATGAGCGCGTTGCAGGCGCGGGGGCCGGTGCGCGCGGGGATCATCGGGCTGGGGTCGGGCGTACTCTCGAATTACGGGCGCAAGGGGGATTACTTTCGCATCTATGAAATTAATCCGCTGGTGGAGCGGATCGCGCAAACGTTGTTTACGTTCTATCCGCACTCGCCGGCGGACAAGGCGATTTTGATGGGCGACGCGCGGCTGACGCTGGAGCGGCAACTGGCGAACGAGGGGCCGCAGAATTACGACATCCTGGCGGTGGATGCGTTTTCGAGCGATGCCATCCCGGTGCATCTGCTCACGCGGGAAGCGATTCAACTTTACTTCAAACATCTGAAGCCGGCGGGGGTGCTGGCGCTGCATATCTCAAATCGCTATCTGGATTTGAAGCCGGTGTGCGAGGGGGGCGCGGAGGCGGTGGGGCGGCAGGCTTGGGCAGTGGAGGATGAGGGCGAGGAGGCTAGCTATCTATCGTCGTCGACATGGGTGCTAGTGACGTCGGATCTTTCGATTTATAGCGGGAGTTTTTTTAAGGACGCCGATTCTTATCAGTTGAATCCGACGAAGCGGTTTCGGGCGTGGACGGACGATTATAGTAATTTGTTTCAGATTTTGAATGTGAAGTAGGGGCGCGCGCTATACGCGGGCGGGTGTTGTTCTTGATCCGTGGCGAATGTGGAGCACCATCACAGCCTTGTCCCGGATCGTGAAATACACGCGATATTTGTGGCGGGTAGTACCGAAGACTAGCTGGCGGATGGTTTGACGCCGGGAGGAAAGCTTCGCGTCAACCGGGCAGCGGTCCGGGAAGTTGGAGAGGCTTAAGATGCTATTCTCGAATCGCTCAAACCACCGTAGGCCGGCGATTGGCGCGTGGCTCACTACCCAATCGTAAATTCTGTCGAGGTCTTGTTGCGCGCGCGGCGTGACGTCAACGCGGAACTCCATGGCGGGTGCGAAGCTCGGCGAAAACTTCGCGGGCTGGTTTCCCCTCTCCGCGCTCGGCCTGCGCTAGACCTTCGGAAACGGCGGCACGAATCTGGTCATATTCGGGGTCGTTTTCCTGAAGCGGTTCTTCGGTTTTCTCTTCCCATTTAGCGTCTTCACGGATGAGGCGCTCGACGTAAGCTTCGGCCGTGAGTCCTTCGGCATGGGCCTTCTGTTGCAGCTGCTCTTCGAGTTCGGCGGAGATGGTGATCTTCATCCGGCTGCCTGTTGTCCTATTATCCGTCAACTCAGCGCTAACAGCGGCCTGGCGCGGGCGCTGCGGTGGATGGCTTTGGCGAGGCGGCGGATGCCTTTGTCCCAGTCGGGGAAGAGGTCTACGTATTGGACCTGGTCGGAGATGCGGCGGGGGACGGTGCATTCTTCCAGGCGTACGGGGATGATGTAGACGGCATCCGTGGGTTCGGATAGGGGGCGCTTGCGGGCGCAATCGAGGGCATAGCGGAGCTCGCATTGGAAATGGCCGCGCTTTAGGACGGAGCGGGGGGAGAAGCAGGCTATGAAGATGCCGGAAACTTCGATGGCGCGTTCGATGGCCCGGGGCCAGTTTTGGCCGGGCAGGAGTTTGTCTTTGTCGAGCCAGGGGGAGCAGCCTGAGGCGCGCAGGGATTCGCATAGGCGGCGGGCGGGGGCGAGGTCCTCGGCTACATAGGCTACGAAAACTTCGGGGTGCACTTGCGGAAGGAACTTGTAGCCACCTTGGGATGCGTGGAAAATTCCCAGGCCATCGATCTCGACCGATTGGCCGGCGAGCAGGGCTTCGCGGAGAATTTCGGATAGGGTCTCGTAGTCCGTCATTTTTGCTGGGCGGATTTGGATTTCGAAACCAGGCGGCCGACGCCGGGGAGTTCGACGGGGCGGCCTTGGCGGAGGGCTTTTAGGATTTTGCGGACCGCTTCGTCGACCTGGTCGCGGGCTTGAGCGCTGGACAGTTTGTTTTGCCGGGCTAGCTTGCGGGCTAGTTCTTCACGTTTCATAACGGTTTTAGGGTAGTGTGTGGCTGCGAATTCTAGCCCCCGGCTAGTGGCGTATCTATAAGATCGTAAAGGAGATAGAGTCATTTTTCGGCGGTGACTCGCATGAAGCAATTTTAACCTTCCCTTAAGGCTGACTTAACCTCTGCCTGGGACTATAAAGGCTGTCGCGACGGCCCCGAGTCGTCCGCATAATTCCTAGGAGAATGCACACAATGAAGAAGATCATGAGCATTATGCTCGGCCTCACGCTCGCCATGGGCGCCGCCAGCTTCGCTTTCGCGCAGGATAAGACCGACGATACCAGCAAGAAGGAAACCAAGAAGAAGGGCAAGAAGAAGGAAGACACCACCAAGAGCGACACCACGAAGTAGTTTTCCCTTCTCGGATTTTTTGAGAAATTTTACCGCGTTGCGGTTGCTCCCTTATCGGGGCGATCCGGCGCGGTAGGTGTTTTTAGGGGGAGAATTTTTCGCACGGCGGCGGACTTAATGAGGACATGTCCGATCCGCTCCTTCTGCCTTTGGCCGCGGTGGTATCCGGCATTCTCCTGGGGCGGGCGCTCTCCTTTACTAGCTTCGATGCGGCTTGGCCGGTGGTGGTGTTTTTGCTGCTGGCGTGGTTGGCCACGCGGCGGCTGCGGCAGGTGTGTCTGCTGCTGGCGCTGATCTTCGTGGGGGCTTGGGTGGACGCCTGGCATCGGCCGGGGGCGCGGCCGACGATCGATGCGGGGGCGCGCGAGACGGTCGTGCTGGCGGGGTGTGTTGTCGAGCCGTCGGTGCTTTCGCCGGGGCGCGAGCAGTTCACGCTGGAGTTGGAAAGCGACGCGCGGGCGCGGGTGAGCCTGCCGCTTGCCGACGACGTCGTGCCGCAGCGGCTGGAGTATGGGCAGCGCGTGGAGATCGAGGCGCGAGTGCGGACGCCGCGCAATTTCAACAATCCGGGATCGTTCGATTACGCGGGGTACTTGGCGCGGCAAAAGATTTTTTGGACGGCGAGCATGGCGCGCGGGTCGACGGCGCGGGTTTTGCCGGGGCGGTGCGGGTGGCGTCCGATGGCGTTGATCTTTGCGCTGCGGGGGGCGGCGCTCGACCGGATCGAGCGGTTGTATGCAGACCCCTACACGACCGGCATGATGGAGGCGATGCTGATTGGGGAATCATCGCAATTGCAAAAGATCTGGACGGAAAACTTCCGGCGCACGGGGACGTTTCATGCGCTGGTGATTTCGGGGGCGCATGTGGCGGTGCTGGCGGGGGTGCTGTTATT
>JALYIB010000067.1 GCA_030775965.1 Acidobacteriota bacterium
CCGGCCGCAGACCGCCATCACCATGCGCCAGATGATGGAAGGGGTTGTGTTGCGCGGCACCGGCAAGGGCCTGGCGAACCTGCGCGGCTACACTTCCGGCGGCAAGACGGGCTCGGCGCAGATTTACGATTTCAAAGCCAAGGCCTATACGCATCATTACAACGCAAGTTTCCTGGGCTTCGCGCCGGTTGCCAATCCGCAGATCGTGATCGCGGTGACGCTCATCGGGACTTCGGGTGGGAGCGCCGGTTATGGCGGTCCGGTGGCCGCGCCGGTGTTCCGCACCGTGGCAACCTCAGCCCTGCGCATGTTGGATGTCCCCAAGGATTTGCCAGACACCACGCAGCGCATCACCAAGAATGACACGCGCGACACTAACGATCTGTCGATTGCCGGCTTGGGAGCCGCGCCGGTGGAACTCGCGGACGCGACGCCGCGTTCGACAACCTCTATCGATCTTGCGCGCAGTGCGCGCTCACGGTCTGTATCCTCCGTCACTCTACCGCCGGTCCAGGGGGCGTCGTCGACTGCTGTGGCCGAAGCCTCTACGGGTACTTCCTTTGGAACTTCCCCGGACCGGCGGCCTCTTTTAAGCGCGCAAAAAGGAATCGGACCAAAGGTGCCGGACCTTCGCGGCATGACATTGCGCGCGGTGCTGGAGGAATCGGCGGCCACCGGGCTGCCCATTGACGTGCACGGAGACGGGATGGCGCGAACCCAGGATCCGCCGCCGGGCAGCATACTCGCGCCCGGAAGCCGCGTCCACGTACAGCTAACGCGGTGAAGGATTGAAATCGCCGTGACGATCCCCACTCGCATGACATTGGCTGGGGTCCTGAAAGGCGTTGCATCGCGCGGCGAGATGCCCGGCGAGCGGTGGGAGCGGACGGTGGCGGGCCTCGAATACGATTCGCGCAAAGTAGAAAAGGACACCTTGTTTTTTGCATTTCCAGGAGCACGCGTCGACGGACGCCAATTCGCCACGGAGGCCGTTGCCCGAGGTGCGTGCGCCGTTGTGAGCGAGCTGCCGCCCGCCGAAGATATCGCCGTGCCATGGATTCACGTGGAGCATGGCCGCAAGGCGTTGGCCATCGCCGCACGGAATTTTTATGCGCGTCCGGACGAGCGCGTACGCTTTACCGGCATTACCGGCACCAACGGCAAGACCACCACTGCCTACTTGGCGGATGCGGTTTTGCGTGCGGGAGGCGCGCTTACAGCGATGATCGGAACCATCGAGTATCGCATCGGCGAAGAAACACGCAAGGCGCCCAACACGACTCCCGAATCGCTGGACGTGATGCGGCTGGCGGCCGAGTTGGAACAGCGCGGCGGACGCTACCTGACGATGGAAGTCTCCTCGCACGGCCTGGCGCTGGCGCGGGTCTACGGCATCGAATTCCATACGGCGGTGTTCACCAATCTGACTCGCGATCATTTGGATTTCCACCACACCATGGAAGAGTACGCCGCGGCGAAGCGTCTGCTCTTCATTCCAGAAGACGGTCCCCCGCCGCGTTGGGCGATTCTTAATGCCGACGACCCAGCCAGTGCCGATATGCGTCCGGCGGGCGCGCGAACGATCTCCTATGGGATTTCCACGGACGCCGATTTGCGTGCCGAAAACATCCGCTCGGGTTTCGCTGGCTTGCATTTCGATGTGCTCTATCAAGGGCAGCGGCAAGCCTTCGAGTCTCCCCTGGTAGGACGCATTAATGTGTTGAATATTCTGGCGGCGGTGGGCGCCGGACTTAGCTACGGTATGGATCTGGCTGCGATTGCCGAGGGCATCCGCGCGTGCCCCCCGGTTCCGGGACGCTTCGAACGAATCGATGCCGGGCAGCCGTTTTTCGTGGTGGTCGACTACGCACATACCGACGACGCGTTACGCAACGTGATCCAAATCAGTCGCGAACTGGCGGGTCAAGGCCGTGTCATCACGCTGTTTGGATGCGGCGGCGACCGGGATCGCACCAAGCGCCCGCTGATGGGAATGGCCGCGGCGGAGTTGAGCGATCTGGTGGTGTTGACCTCGGATAACCCCCGCTCCGAAGATCCGCTCGGCATCATGAACGACGTGATGGTGGGGCTCGGCCGCTTCGATACACCGCACGTGGCTGAACCGGATCGCGCCAAGGCCATCGCCTACGCGCTGGGGGAAGCAAAGCCCGGCGATGTGGTGCTGCTGGCGGGGAAGGGTCACGAGACCTACCAGATTTTGCAGGATCGCACCATTGATTTTGACGACCGCGAAACGGCGCGGCAAGCGCTGCGATCTTTGGGATATGAGAAACATGCGGTATGAAAAGGAGCGATGAAGTTTTCACTGCGAACGGTAGCGGACACGCTGGGCGTAGACGCGACGGCGCTGCCGGACGCTACCATCACCGGCTGGTCCGTCGACTCGCGCACGGTCGAGGCGGGAGACCTGTTCTTCGCGCTGCGAGGCGCGCTCCATGACGGGCACGCCCATCTGGCGGAGGTCTTCGCAAAAGGCGCAGTGGCCGCGGTGGTGGAAGAAAACGTCGGCGCCGGCGGACCGGTGCTGCCTGTCGAGGACACGCTGCGGGCTTTGCAGCAACTGGCAGGATGGGCGCGCAGCGAATGGCGGGGCGACGTGGTAGCGGTGACCGGCAGCGCCGGCAAAACCACCACGAAAGACATGATTGCGGAAATGCTGGCTACGGAAATAGCAACGGCCAAGACGCAGGGCAATCTGAATAATCATGTGGGGCTGCCCCTCTCCCTGCTGCGCCTGGATGAATCGGCGCGCGTGGCGGTGCTGGAGCTGGGGATGAATCACGCCGGAGAAATTCGCGATCTGGCGGCAATCGCGCGCCCCGAGGTGGGCGTGGTCACCAACGTGGGCTACGCGCACATTGAAAATTTCGATTCCGTCGAGGGAATCGCGGCGGCGAAGCGCGAATTGGTGGAAGCGCTGGACGATCGCGGCACGGCGGTGCTGAATGCCGACGACGCACGCGTAGCGGAATTTACCGGGGCGCATCAAGGCCGCACGATCCTCTACGGGCAGTCCCCGGCAGCACAGGTGCGCGCCGAAGATGTCGAGTACTCGCGCGCTGACGGAACTCCGGGTGTGCGCTTTCGTGTTGGAACAAGCCGGTTTGAGAGCCCGTTGACAGGCCGTCACAGCGTATCGAATGTGCTGGCGGGAATCGCGGTGGCGGGCGTGTACGGGATACCGCCGGAGCGGCTGAAAGAAAAAGTTCGAGGCTTAAAGCCGGCAAAGATGCGGGGCGAACGCTTCACGCATAACGGTATTTTGATTTACGACGATTGCTATAACTCCAATCCAGATGCGGTGCGGGCCATGCTGGACGTTTTGCGCGACACTCCAGCGCGGCGGCGCATCGCGGTTCTGGGGGAGATGCTCGAACTCGGCCGCTGGGCCGAGCCCTTGCATCGCGACGTGGGCGACTACGCCGCGGTGTGCGGTTTGGATGTGCTCGTTGGAATTCGCGGCGCCGCCTGGCATATGGTGGACGCGGTCAAGCGTGCCGGCCTAACAGCCGGCGCCGCGCTTTTTTTCGACGATCCCGCCGAGGCGGGCCGCTGCTTGCGCACGCTGGCCCAGCCGGGCGATGCCATCCTTTTTAAGGGCTCCCGCGGTGTACAGGTGGAACGCGCGCTCGAAGAGTTCCTGAACAAGGCCAGGAACTGAGGATGTTCTACTGGCTATTCTTCGAAAAACTCTTCCACTACTATTCGCCCTTCCGGGTGTTTCAGTACTCGACGTTCCGCACGGGCATGGCGACACTGACGGCGATGGCGCTGTCGATCGCGCTGGGTCCCTGGCTGATCGCGCGCTTACGGGAATTTCAAATCGGCCAGCACATTCGCGAAGACGGTCCGCAATCGCATCACAAAAAAGCCGGTACGCCCACCATGGGCGGATTGCTGATCTGCGTGTCCATCGTGCTGCCGACACTTCTATGGTCGAACCTGCGCGAGCCCGCGGTATGGGTGGCGATGGCAGGTCTGGTCAGCTTCGGCGCCGTCGGATTTCTGGACGACTACACCAAGATGCGCAACAAGCGCAATCTGGGGCTAACTGCGTTTTGGAAAATGGCGCTGGAGGTTGTAGCGGCTTTATTGATCGGTGTGCTCTTATTGGCGATGAACGCACGCGGAGTCTATTCGACCAGCATGAATGTCCCCTTCTTCAAGAATTTCAAGCCCGACTTGCTGATCCAGGCGTGGTTACACAATCCTCTCACCTATCCTCTAGCCTTCTCGGCCTTCTTCGGTTTCTTGCTGCTGGTTTTGGTGGGTTCATCCAACGCCGTGAATCTGACCGATGGGCTGGACGGGCTGGCCATCGGACTGATGGTGATTGCCGCAGGCGCCATGACGGCGCTCTCTTTTCTGAGCGGCAATGCGGATTTCGCGCGCTACCTGGAACTCGCGCGCACGCCGGGCGCAAGCGAGTTGACTATTTTCTGCGGCAGCATGACGGGCGCCTCGCTGGGCTTTCTCTGGTACAACGCGCATCCAGCGGAGATCTTCATGGGCGATGTAGGGTCGCTCGCGCTGGGCGGCGGGTTGGGAGTGGTGGCGGTGCTGCTCAAGCAAGAGGTCCTGCTGCTGTTCATCGGCGGTGTGTTTGTGATCGAAGCAGTGTCAGTGATCTTGCAAGTGGGCAGCTTCAAGCTGCGCGGCAAACGGATCTTCAAAATGGCGCCGCTCCATCATCACTTCGAACAGATCGGATGGCAGGAATCGAAAGTGATCGCACGTTTTTGGATTGTGGGGCTGATCCTGGCGCTGTTTGCGTTGACCACGCTAAAACTCCGATGAAACTCGCAGGCACAAGAGTGGTGGTGGTGGGGATGGCGCGCAGCGGCGTGGCGGCGGTGGAATTGTTGCGCGAAAAAGGCGCTCGTGTGCGCGCCGTGGATCAGCATCCGACTTCAGCCGAGGTCGAACCGCAGACCGAAGCTTCCTTCGCAGACGCGGAGCTGATCGTGTTGTCGCCCGGTGTACTGCCTGATCTCGCGGTTCTCGACGGCGCCCGGCAGCGAGGCGTGCGTGTCATCGGCGATCTGGAACTCGCGAGCTGGTTTTTAGAAGGCGACATCATCGGCATCACCGGTGCGAACGGCAAGACCACGACAACTGCGCTCACCGGCCACATCCTTAAGGAGAGTGGCATTCCGGTACAGGTGGGTGGAAACATCGGCACTCCGCCCGCAGCGCTCGTGAAGACTTCGCGGCCGGGGCAGTGGAACGTGTTGGAGCTTTCCAGTTTTCAACTCGAAACCACCGATACCTTTCGCGCGCACATCGGCGCCGCACTGAACGTGACGCCGGATCATCTGGATCGCCATGGCACGCTGGAGCGCTATGCTGATGCGAAGGGCCGCTTGTTCATCGAGCAAACACGCGACGATTATAAGGTGCTGAACGCCGACGATCCTATCTGCGAAAGGTACGCGCGGCGCGGAGAAGGCACGGTGGTCTGGTTCAGTTCGACGCGCGAAGTTTCGCCAGGAGTATTTCTCGCGAACGGTGAAGTCGTGTTGCACGGAACGGGCGTCATCAAGACCAGCGAAATTCCGTTGCGCGGGTTGCACAACATCGAGAACACCATGGCTGCCGCGGCGATGGCTAGTCTTGCCGGCGCCACGCACGCGCAGATCCGCGCCGCAGTGATGACCTTTCCCGGGGTCGAGCATCGCCTGGAATTTGTGCGCCGTCTGGCGGGAGTGGATTGGTACAACGATTCGAAAGCCACCAACGTGGATGCGACGCTCAAAGCCATCGCGGCCTTTGACGGGGGCCTGTGGGTGATCCTCGGCGGCAAGGATAAGAACAACGATTATTCGCCGCTGGCGGCCCCGCTGCGCGCGAAGGCGAACGGGGCGCTGCTGATCGGTGCGGCGGCGGATAAAATCGCCGCGCAATTGCACGGTAAGGTTCCGCTGCTGCGCTGCGGAAATCTCGAAGCTGCGGTGGCCGAAGCCCATGCACGCGCGAAATCCGGCGATACGGTGCTCCTCGCTCCGGCCTGCGCCAGCTTCGATCAGTTTGAAAATTTCGAGCATCGTGGCCGCGAGTTCAAGCGCTTGGTACAACAGTGGGAGAGAAATCATGGCTAGATTGCGCACCGATTGGATTTTGTTCCTGACCATCGTGGCGATGGTGTTTTTCGGATTGGTGATGCTCTACAGCGCATCCAGCGCCGTTGCAGAGCTGCGCTATCACGTCGCGCCGTATTACTTCGTCGTGCGCCAGATCGGCTGGGCCCTGGTCTCGTTTTTGGTGCTGATGTATTTCAAGCGCATGGATTACCGGCGCATGAACTCACCCGCTTGGGCATTTTCTGGTTTGGGGATGGTCTTGGGCTTGTTGGTGATTGTTTATTTTGCCGACCCGCACACGCACCGCTGGTTCAAGCTCCCCGGCGTGGGATCTTTTCAGCCTTCTGAATTCGCGAAGCCGGCGCTCATTTTGTTTTTGGCGTATTTCATCGCGCGGCGTTCGCACATCATCAATGACCGGCGCACGCTGAAGCAGGCACTGGTCGCCGTGCTGATGCTGGGGTTCATGGTGGTAGTGGCGGATCTCGGCACCGCATTGGTTCCCGTGATCACCGCCATCATCGTCTTTTGGATCGCCGGGCTCGAGTGGAAATACATGCTGCGCGTGGGAATGATCGCCGTGGCGCTGATCGTGCTGGCAATCGCTTCGCGCGGCTACCGGCTGGGGCGCATCATTGCTTATGTCGATCCGGACTACAGCAAAATCGAATTAGTGGACCCGGGCGGACGCCTCAAGGCTTACATTCAAAGTTCGACCAGCGTTCGGGACGCGAGCTATCAGCCGCGGCAATCGCGGATCGCGGTGGGCACGGGAGGCGTGCTGGGCATGGGGTTGATGCAGGGTAAGCAGAAACTAATGTTCTTGCCCGACGCCCATACCGACTTCATTTTCGCGACGGTAGGCGAGGAGTTGGGGCTGTGGGGATCGACGGCGGTGATCCTCGGATTCCTGGTGATCCTGTGGCGTGGGGCGCGCCTCTTCATGCTGGCGCGCGATGATTTCGGAAAATATTTAGCGCTGGGCGTGACGGTGTCGATCGTGGTGCAGGCTTTGATCAATATGAGCGTCGTGGTGGGCATTGCTCCGACCAAAGGTTTCCCGCTGCCCATGATCAGCTTCGGCGGCAGTTCACTGTTGAGTACTCTGGCATCGCTCGGAATGCTGCTGAGCGTGAGTGAAAATGAAGGGTGAAATTGCCCCGAACGTTTGTGATGGCCGGCGGCGGCACGGGAGGCCATGTGCTTCCCGCGCTCGCTGTCGCGCGCGAACTGCGTGCGCGCGGACAGCAAGTGCGCTTCGTGGGAGTGGAACGTGGCATGGAAGCCAGGCTGGTTCCCGCCGCGGATTTCCCCATCGAGTGGATCGAGATCGGCGGCTTGAATCGCGTGGGTTTCCGCCAGACCTTGGCGACGCTCGCCGAGTTGCCTTTCGGTATCTGGCAAGCGGCGCGCATTTTGGATCGCGCCGCCCCGGCGGCAGTTTTCTCAACCGGCGGTTATGTTGCGGGCCCGGTGCTGCTGGCCGCGGTATGGAAGCGTATTCCGATCGTGATCCTGGAGCCCAACGCGATTCCGGGTTTCACGCATCGGCATCTGGCGCGTTTCGTGACCCGTGCGCTGGTAAGTTTCTCCGAAGCCGAGCGTTGGTTTCCGGATGGCCGCGCCGAAGTCACGGGCCTGCCCATCCGCGAAGAATTTTTTGCGGTGCCGCCAAAGCCGCGCAACTCAGCCATTACAGTGTTGATCACCGGAGGCAGCCAAGGTTCTCGAACATTGAATCGAGCCGTCGAAGAGAGCTGGCCGCTGTGGAAAAAAAATAACGTGCGCCTGATTCACCAGACCGGATCGCGCATGTACCCGGAACTTGCGCCGAAATTTCGCGAATCAGGCGTGCCCGGCGAGATCGCCGAGTTTATCGCCGACATGCCCGGCGCCTTCGCCGCAGCCGATATCGTGGTGAGCCGCGCGGGCATGGGCGCGCTGAGTGAGCTCGCCGCCGCGGGCAAGCCGTCGATCCTGGTGCCGCTGCCCGGAGCCAGCGATCAACACCAGTTGAAAAACGCCCAGGCGTTCGAAAAAGCTGGCGCCGCGCGCTTGGTGCTGGATGCGCAAATGACCGGCGCGCGCTTGGTGGAAGAAGTGACGCGCCTCGCCGGCACAGCGGGATGGTTAGAAAAGATGAGCGCCGCGGCCAGGGCCTTCGCCAAGCCGGGAGCGGCGCGGCGGGCCGCCGATGTACTCGAATCCATCGCCCGGCCCATTGACAGACGCTAGGGAAAGCCGAAACAATACAGTATTAAAATGTTTTTTAAGCCACAGCCCATTCACTTCATCGGCATCGGAGGCATTGGCATGAGCAGCCTTGCCGAAGTGTTGCTGGATATGGGCTATCCGGTGACCGGTTCGGACCTGAAATTCTCTCCCACCACCGAGCGTTTAACCGCTCGCGGAGCGCTGGTGTACGAAGGTCACGCAGCGGCGAATTTGGCGGGAGCCAAGATGGTGGTGTACAGCTCGGCGGTGCGTCCTGAGAATCCGGAAATCGTCGAAGCGCGCCGCCGCAAACTTCCCGTGATCGCGCGCGGCGAATTATTAGCCGAGCTGATGCGCCAGAAATTCGGGATTGCCATCGCCGGCAGCCACGGCAAGACCACCACTACCGCGATGGTGGCGGCAATTCTGATCCATGCGAATCTGGATCCTACGATTCTCGTGGGTGGCCGCATGGGCATCAACGGCTCCAACGCGCGCTTAGGCAAGAGCGATTACCTGGTGGTGGAAAGCGACGAGAGCGACGGCTCGTTCCTAAAGCTCGCGCCCATCGTCGCGGTCGTCACCAATATCGACCGCGAGCATCTGGATCACTACGCAGGCATAGAAGAGATCCGCGCCGCCTTCGCTACGTTCATCGCTAAGGTTCCGTTTTACGGCGCGGCTGTCCTGTGC
>JALYIB010000068.1 GCA_030775965.1 Acidobacteriota bacterium
ATCTCGCGACGCATGTGCGGCCACACTTGATCCACGGTGGCGATTTCGGAGTAGCGGGGGCTGCTCTTGGGCACCGCCAAAATTTTTTGGTCGCGCTCGGAGGAATCCACCAGTTCGAGGTAACCCAGCGGACGCACTTCAATCAGGCAGCCGGTGAAGCTGGGCTCGGACATGAGCGTGAGGACATCCAGAGGATCGCCGTCTTCGGCCAGCGTGCCGGGGACGAAGCCGTAATCGCCGGGATAGTGCAGCGGTGAATACAGAGGACGGTCCAGACGAAAGACTCCTAGCTTGCCATCATATTCATATTTGTTGGCCGTGTTCTTGGGTATCTCGACAATCATGCGGATCACTTCGGGCGTTTCCGGGCCGGGATCCAAATCGTATAAATTCGCCATAATTCCACTGTAGCAGCCGACTCCGCCTATAATGGTGGTTTGGAACTGGAAAAAACACTGCTGCGCAAGGTGGGCGAGGCTGTCACCCGCTTCAAAATGATTCGCGACGGCGATCGCGTGGCGGTGGCGCTGTCGGGCGGCAAGGATTCCGTCACCATGCTGGAGGCGCTGCTGCTTTTGAAGGAGCGCGCGCCGATCGATTTCACGGTGTGCGCGTTTACGGTGGAGCAGGGGAAATTTTTGCGGCCGATTCAGCCGTTTGGCGAATATCTGAAGGCGCGCGGCGTGGACTGGACGTATCACACGGACAATCCTTCCATCCGCTTGATCGACGAGCAGCCGGAGCATGGATGCGATTTATGCATCCGCTACCGGCGGCGCGCGGTGTATCAGATTGTGCGCGGGCTCGGCGCTAATGTCATCGCCTTCGGCCACACCGCCGATGATTTTTGCGAATCGTTTTTGCGCAACGCACTGTTCACGGGACGCATCAGCGCGCTGCCGCCGATTACATACTCGCGGGAGCGTGATTTCCGTTTGATCCGTCCGCTGGTGTATGTCACGGAGGATCTGACCGCGCGTTTCGCCGAAGCGCTGGGCGCGCCGGTGATCCCCTGCGGTTGTTCGCAGCGCAGCGGCGCCGTGCGCCGGACTTTGCGCGATATGTTCGGGGAACTAGAGAAGGAACATCCGCATTTGAAAGAGACGCTGCTTTCGGCGATGGGCAACATTGAGACCGGACGGTTACTCGATCCTCGTTTTTTGGACTTGGAAGAAGAACCACGCCTTTGCGGCGACGCTGTTTAAAAGACCCCGCGATTTCCGCGGGAACCCTGGAATATGCGGTCTCTTATTGTTTTTTAGCGGCCGCGGGAGCCACAAGTTTCTTCCCGCGGATGGCCGGCGGAGGCGGCGGCTTCGCCAGCCAGGCCAGCCTCAGGTAACCGGCCGCCGCCCGCAGGCGCACCGCCTCCTTGCCATCGTCAAACAGCGGCAGCAACCGTGGCATGAGCGCAGGATCGTTGCGCAACGCAATCGCATGCGCCACGGCCGCCCGCACCGAGGCATCCTTGTCCGAGAGCGCCTCCTCCAAGGCATCCAGCACCTGCGGACTGGAGTCGTTCGCTAACAGCATGGCGGTGGTGGCCCGTCCCGAAACCCCGTTGTCGGCCATGATCTCCTGCATCGAAGACACTCCCGCGCCCAGCCCCGGAACCGGCGCGAAACCGATGCCGTTCTTGAGGGCGAACAACATCATGCCCTTGGGAATGTGCACCAGCCGCAGAGTGTCGCGCTTCTGGGCCGTCAGAAAGTTAGACTGCGTCTTGGCCTCGCGTTCCAGGATCGCCATCAGCGCCGTGCGTCCGCGCGGATCGTCTAAGCCGAACAACGCCTTAGCGGCGGCGAAACTTACTTCCGGAGCGGTATCGTGCAAAGCCTGGTCGAGTAGATCCGCCGTGCCTTTGTCTTTTAAATCCACCAGGCTCGCCACCGCCGCCAAGCGGACATAAATATCTTTATCGGAGAGGGCCTCGTTGATTTCACTCACGTACGGCTCGCGCGGACCGATCAGCCCCAACGCCGCCACCGCCTGCTTGCGGACATCCGGGTTCTTGTCTTCGAGACCCGCGGTCAGCAGCATGTTCGCCCGATTTTCCTCAGGAGTGGGCGGAGGCGCCGCCGGCCCTACATTCTTGGTCTGTGCCCAGGAGACTGACGCCATCCAAATGCCCAGTAAAACCACCCTCTGCATCGCGCCCTCCTCCGTGGAAGTAGTTTAACCCAGCCCTAACGCCGTGCGCACGCTCTCCACCGGGAGATCTTTCCAATGGCGCCCCATATTATCCAGGCTGCTGAACGAGCGTGTCTCCATGCGGTCTATATACAGGCGGCCGTTCAGATGATCGATCTCATGCTGCAAGATGCGCGCCAACCACCCCGACGCCTGCAGCCGCTGTGGCCGGCCGTTCTCATCCAAATATTCGACGCGCACGCGCCTGGAACGTTTCACCAAGGCGCTGAACCCGGCGACACTCAGGCAGCCTTCGAAGAATTCCACAGTCTCCTCCGAATACTCAACGATGTCAGGATTTATCAGCACCAGGAACGGCACCGGCTGCCGTTCGCGTTCGGCCAGCAGGTCCGGCGCGATGCCCTGCAAGTATTCCGCGCGATCTTCGATCACGGCCAGTTGAATCGGCAGCCCCACCTGCGGCGCGGCCAAGCCCACGCCGGGCGCATCGCGCATGGTGTCGCGCATGTGTTCGATCAATTCCTGAAGGGCGGGGAGCGCGATTTCCTCAGGCGTCAGGCGCCGGCCAATCTGCCGCAGAACCGGCTCCCCGGTTTGCACGATTTTGAGCCGCACCGGCGGATTCACTTGTCCCAGGCGTGGCGCCGGGGACCCGCGTCGCGATCTTCGACACGATCGTATAAATGATCGTCGCAGACCGTGCCCAGCGCCTGGTTGTACAGCGCGGTCAGGCCCAAACCCTCGCGCAAATCTTCGTCGAAGGCGTGGAGTGTTTTCAAATGCGTGGCCAGCGCCGGGACTTCCTTGCCCGAAGGCGTGCGCAGAAACATCTGGTAGCCGCCGTGGATCAGCAGCGCGATCTCGCCGCCCACCAGCACTCCAGCTTTGCCAATCGCAATTCCCATTTTGCCGTTACCTAGATCTTCCGCGATCGCGCCGCAGCCAGCGCGCGTGACTAAGCAGCGCCCCGGGGGTTGCATTTTAGCCGCGAAGCCAAGCTCTTTCAAGCCGGCGATGCGCTCTTCAAAGGACTCAACCTTGGGCTTTGCATTGCGAAAAAACATAGAATTTTTATTATAACGTCACTCGCCGAGTTCAGCCTGAATCGCCGCGGCGATACTGTGCGCGAAGTGTTGCACGCGCGTGAGTTCCGGCCCCTCCACCATCACGCGTGCCAGTGGCTCGGTCCCGGAGAAGCGCACCAGGATGCGGCCCGCGTCCCCAAATTCCGCTTCCGCCGTGCGGATCTCGCGATTGGCCAGCGCCAGTTCTTCGAGCGGACGCTTATTCTTCACCCGCACATTTACCAGCAGTTGCGGATAAGTCACCAGCTCCTGCGTAAGCGCATCCAAATCCTGCCCGGATTCGCGTATCGCCTCGAACACCCGCAGCGCCGTCAGCAATCCATCGCCTGTCGTAGCGAAATTCCTAAAAATAATATGCCCGCTCTGCTCGCCGCCCAAGGGCGCGTGCCGCCGCTTCATTTCCTGCAGGACATATTTATCGCCGACGGGAGTGCGTACCAGCCCAATGCCGTGCCGCTGCAGCGCGCGTTCCAGCCCCAGGTTCGACATTACAGTCGCGATCACTTCCGTCAACAGCCCGGCCGCCTGTAGACGCAGCGCCGTCACCAGCATCACCGCATCGCCATCGACGATCTTGCCCGAATGCGAAACGAACAGCGCGCGGTCGGCATCGCCATCGAACGCCACACCCACCTGGGCCCCGGTCTCGAGCACGCGCCGCTGCAAGCCTTCCAAATGCAGAGACCCGCAATTCAGATTTATATTCCGCCCGTCAGGCGCGCAGCCAATGCAATCGACCACCGCCCCCAGCCGCTCGAACAACGCCGGAGCCAAATAACTAGCGGCTCCATGCGCCGCATCAACCACCATGCGCATTCCGTCGAGCCCCCCCGGCAGCGTGGCCGCCAGGTGTTCGATGTACTCGCTATCCAGTCCTTCGTCCACGGTCAAAGGCTTGGGAACCGCCGGCGCGCGCGATTTCAGAAACGCGAAGAGGTCCTGCTCAAGGACGTCTTCTTGTTCATCCGGCAGCTTGAATCCGGAATGATCGATGATCTTGATGCCGTTGTCGCGATACGGATTGTGCGAAGCCGAAATCATCACGCCCGCCGCGAACGGACCCGTGCGGGTCACGTGTGCGATACCGGGAGTTGTAATCAACCCGGCGAAGCGCGCCTCCACCCCGCGGCTGGCGAGTCCCCCGGCCACCGCCTCGGCAATCGCCGGCCCGGACTCGCGCGTGTCCATTCCGATCACCACTTCCGGAATGCTTGCCGGCGGCCCCGCGGCAGGATGATCCTTCACCCACTGCGCCAGCGCCACGCCCACTGCAAAAGTTGTAGCGGCGTCCAGCGGGTACTCTCCCGCGACGCCGCGCATCCCATCGGTGCCAAAAAGTTGTCTCAAAATTTGGTTATCTTCCTCTCCGTTCAATGGTGAGCCTGACTGTCACCACGGGCGGCGATTCAAAGCGTATCTGCGGATCGTCGACAAATGCGTCCACGCGGTGTTCGCCGGACTGCGTGAGCGTGCTCAGATCGATAGGATCGGTCTCTACCTGCGTTACCGTGGCAACGCGGTTTTCCGCACCGGCGATGCTCAGCTTTTCCGGGAACACGCTCTTCCCCGTCAAGCGATACCCGGCCGGCAAACTTCCGGAAAATTGCACTTCCACCGGCACATTCTTGGCGGCCAGCCGCGTCAAACGCAGCCGCAGTTGCGACGGCACGGCGCGCAGAAAGGTGACGCCGGGCGGCAGGTTGAGATTCGATTCCGAAATAGTGAAGGTGCGGTCTTCGGCGGTCTTGGCGTTGGCCAAATCGAACAGCACCACGGCGCCGGCCAAACTAGCAGCCGTCAAGCGCGCGGCAGTTCCACGCAATTCGAGGTGGACGTTCTCCGGAGAATTTCCGGTCACCATCCAGCCCGTGGCGAGATTGCGATAGACAATTGGCGCCGTATAAGTGGTCACCACGTCTGGCGCCGAAGAAAACGCCAGCCACACCAACACGGCCAGCAGCAGCGAGGCCAGCTTCCATCCGAGATTCTTGGGCATTGGCATCCGCTTAAGGCTCGGCTTGTTTCCAGCGTGGCTCCACGCGCGGATTCGCGATATCGGCTTTTCCGGTGGTGTGGCGCGTCAGACGCTCCTGCAAGCGCTCCATCGAAACGTCGGGTTCCAGGTCGCCGCGCGCCGCGATGGCGATCTGGCCGGTTTCTTCCGACACCACCAGCGCCAATGCATCGCTCT
This sequence comes from Acidobacteriota bacterium, assembly GCA_030775965.1. Lineage (GTDB taxonomy): Bacteria > Acidobacteriota > Terriglobia > Bryobacterales > Bryobacteraceae > Palsa-187. Next base: position 5,428 of record JALYIB010000068.1, read on the forward strand.
CTTCGGTAACGCCAATGGCGGCGCGATGCCGCGTACCCATGCGGCGCAGCATCACCGGGTTGGTGGTCAATGGCAGGAAACACGCCGCGGCAGCCACACGATCTCCCTGGATGATCACGGCTCCGTCATGCAACGCTCCGCCGCGCTCGAAGATCGAGCACAGCAGGTCGCGCGACACCACCGCATCCAGAGCTACGCCGCTTTCAATGAAGGTGCGCAACCCGATATCGCGCTCGATCACGATCAGCGCCCCGATTTTCGAATCGATCATGTTCTGCACAGCCAGGATAATTTCGTCGGCGATTTCGCGGCGTTCGAGTTGCCCTTCCAGAGCCAGCCAGCGGAAGCGCCCAATGCGCGACAGCAGACGCCGGATTTCCGCTTGAAACATCACGATCAGCGCAAACGCCGTATACGGCGCCATCCCGGCCAGGACAGTTCGCAGCAAGTCCAGATGCGCCCATACCGCGATCAGGTAGACCGCCAGCAGCACGCCCAGTCCCGTCAGGATGTGAGCGGCGTGGCGGCCGCGAATGATCACCACGAATTGATAGATCAAAATCGCCAGCGCCAGAATATCGATGGCCGACGTGACCGTCAGCTTCGAGACGATAGGAAGCAGAAATGGCTGCATGAACTTCGGTAAGCCCGATGCGGGCCACCTATACGTAGTGTATTAGGAGTTCGCCCGCAGCGGAACTGCCGGATTGCCGCCGTAGTTGTGGCGGGACGGTTATCGACAATTAAGCGATCGCCGGAGTCAACTTCTCGCGCAAAGATTGACGAGCCCGCAATAGCCGCACCCGGATACCGGTAGAACTGATGCCCGCCGTATGCGAAAGCTCCTCGGCGGTGTAGCCTTGCATGGTCCGCTCGAGCAGAGCGCGATCGCGTTGCGAACACGCCTCCAGCATCCTGCGCAAATCAATCGCACTGGTGTCAAATGCATAGGACGGCTCTTGGATGTTTTCAAGCGGCACGGGAACCGCGGAACGAAAACGCGCCCGGTACAAATTTCGCGCGATGGAGTTTACCCAATAGCTCACTAGCCCGGGATCGCGGAGCTGTTCGCGGTATTCCCAACCGCGCGCCCACGCCGCTTGCGCGATCTCCTCGGCCTCCTCGATCGCGGCTCCTCGCGAAATCAGAAAACGGCGGGTTCCGCCAAATCCATTTTTAAATGCCTCAGCATAGGCTTTTCCGTGCATCGCCTTCCTCGAAGCAATTCGCGGGCCAGCCCATCAGGTTCGTGATATCAACGAGTTCCCGCGCCCGGCGCCGCGGACACGGTAAATTTTTCCTGGTGCTAATTGTGCCGCTAAGTTCGTCCGATGATTTTACAATGAGTGTTTTTTGGCTACTCCTCGTGGCGGCGTCCTGGGCAATGGGTCAATCGTTTCCGCGCTCCTGGAGCTATGTGGCGCCGGACGCCACCGCCCTGTTGGGAATAGAGTGGCAACATTTGCGCGATTCATTTCTCGCTGACGCCGTAACGTCAGAGC
>JALYIB010000069.1 GCA_030775965.1 Acidobacteriota bacterium
TCCAGCGATTTCACGCCCGCCGCCGCCGTCACGTTCTGTTCGACGATGGTCCCCGAAATCGGCGCGCGCACTTCAATCACGGCCGAAGGGCGCCGCGGATCGCCACCCAGAATGCGCACGTGGTCGAGCGCCGTTTGCGTATCCACTTTCGCTTTCTCGTAAGTCTCGACGGCTACATCCAGATCCTTCTGCGCCAGGGCCCCGTGAGAAAACAGGAGCTGCGCGCGTTCCGCTTGGGTCTTCGCGAGGGCCTCGTCGGCCTGGAATTTCTTGTAATCCGAGAACGCCTGCGACATATCCGAACTGTTGATGGTCAATAGCAGTTGGTCCTTTTCGACGTCGTCGCCTAAGCGGGCATGAATCTCTAGAACGCGCCCAGCCGAAAGTGCATTCACCGGCACCGTGCGGCTCACATCCGGGGCTACAGACCCGTTGGCCACCAGCTCGCTCACCTCGCCGCGCGCGGCCGCCGTTGCCAGCGGAAAACGCTCGGGCTTGTCCACCGTAATCACGTTAGGATCGGGAGCCTGCTCCACCTTTACAGCCGGAGCGACATTCGAAACCGCATCCACTTTCTGGCTGCTACATCCGGCAATAGCAGCCAGACACGCCACCATCGAATACAACACAAGATGCTGTTTCACGACACGATGCTGTTTCACGGCATCACCTCCTTGCCCACGGCAAGATTCATTTGACCCGCAGCGGTAAGATAAGAACCCACCAGGTTCAGATAACTCAATTGAATGTTCCGGTAATCGGCTTGCGCGCTCAGGAAATCCAGCAGGGACGCCCCGCCGTTCTGATACGCGAACGAGATTGTATCCCGCACCTTGGCTGCCTGCTGCAAATATTTGTCCTTATAGGGACGCAGCAGCGCGATATTACTTGCGATCGTCGCGTAGGCGGAATCCACATCGCTGAAGACCTGCGCCCGGCCGGCATCGACCAGCGCCTGGTTGCGCTGGATATCCAATTGCGTGCGCAACTTCTCCCCTTGATTGCGGTCGAAGAGGCGCAGCGGAATGGTCACGCTGGCGCCGAAGTACAGCGGAATCGGAGGATTGCGCCCGAAATCGACGCCGAACGTGGGGTCGGCCGAGCCATTGGCGATGGCCAACTGGCGATCGATCTTGGACTTCGTCACCGCCTGCAACGCCGCCTTCAAATCCGGACGCGCATCGAGTGCCGCGGCGCGTAACTCTTCGAGCGGAGTCACCTGTTCGCTGAAATCGAACTTGCCGTTCACATCGAATTGTTCGATGGGCGTGCGGTCATTGAGGAGTGCCAACAATTGAATCTTGGCCGTACGCAAGCTCACATCCGCGGTCTGCAAATCGGACTCATACTGCACCCTCTGCAATTCGAGGCGTCCTAAATCCACTTCGGAAATGTCGCCCGCCTGCTGGCGCGTGCGATTCACTTCGAGCACGCGATCGTAATAAGCCAGATTGTCCCGCGCCACCTTCAAAATTTCCTTAGCGTGCAGGATCGTAACGAACGCGCCGCGCAACGTAAACAGCAGCGTGCGTTCCTGATCCTCAAGCGTCGACGAAGCAATGGCCGTCGCCCCCTGCGCGCTGTCGCGGCGGAGCTCGCGCTTGTGCTCGCGCTCGTGCAGATAGCTGCCGGAGACCAAGGGCAGTGCGTTGCCCAGCGGCCGGTAGGGATTGGCCGAAAAGGGATCCAGTTGATCGAGCGTCGCCGTCGCGTCCGGATTGGGGCGCAAAAAGGCGGTGATCTCCTGCGCCTTGGATTGCTCGACCCCCACCCTGGCGGCGGTCAGATTCGGATTGTTCGTTCGGAAGCGCTCGCGGACCTGCTCCCATGTCAAGGCAGTCTGGGCGGAAACCGCTGAGACTGCTAGCAGGACACCGGCAAGCGCCCGCCCAATAAGGCGTGGCATTCTTCCCCTCCTAAAACTTTTGTATACAGACTGAGAAAAGTTAGAGCGAAGCGAGGAAACGGCCAGGAGGAGCGCGGCCCGCGCAGGAAGGAAGAAAACGGTCTAAGCTCTCCGGATGGATCGCCAAGGCCAGTGTAAAGAGGCACAGTGCCACCGTAATCGCCAGGACGGCGGTGACTTGAGCCGACTCCAGCACTTCCAGCAATCCCACAAGAATCGCCAGCATTTCAGTGCTCGGGTGCTGAGTTGCCCAGGAGGAATGCCCCGGCGAGTCCGCCATGGCCTGCGCGTTCAGGAGGTCGATGCGAACCGAGTCGTCGCTAGCCGATACGCACGGGAACAGCGAAACCAGCGCCAGCCCCAGAGCCAGGGCCCGCCCCATCACCAACCGGCGGCTAGAGACGCCTCTGCGGCTCGTCGAAACGAGGAACCACGTAAAGGCGGCCACGCACAAGGCCAGCCATGCGAGATTCAACAGAGAATTCGCGTATTGCATCTGTTTTGAGTATACCCACACAGCGAAGCGATCTCCACGGGGCGGGGACGCCTGCTCCGTGAGACGTTCGGATGGATGGGGCCGTTACTGGCCGAAATATCCAGCAGCAAGCTCGGGCTTTTGTTCCAGCGCCTGGCGCCAGAATTCGCGAGCCTCATCCGGCTTGCCCTGCGATTTGAGCGCATGGCCCAGGTTGAGCAGCGCTTCCGGGAAGTTGGGGCGATCCGCCAGGGCCTCTTGATACAGGCGCACGGCATCTTCCACTTGACCGGACTTCTGCAACAACAAACCAGTGTTGTAGAACAACTCAGGCGTGCGTTCGCCGGCTTCGATCAGCTTGGCCTGCAGGTCCAAGGCTTTGTCCAGATCCTCGCGTTCGACGGCCAGAGCGGCCAGGCCGCGCAGTGCATCGATGGAATGCGGATTGGACGCCAGCACCGCTTCAAACGCTTTAGCGGCTCCGTCGCGGTCCGACAGGTTCCAGCAGCACAAGCCCAAGTTGAGCTGCGCCTCAGGCCAGGCGGCGCGCTTGCGGACACAGGATTGAAAGGCTTCGGCGCCGCCGCGATAGTCGGCACGAGCCAGCCGCAGATAGCCCAGGCGGAACCACGCGTCGTCCCAATCGGGGTTGCGCGAGAGGAGCTTCACGTACAGCCGTTCGGCTTCTTCTTTTTCACCCTGCTGCTCGATGACACTGGCCAAGTTGTAAATCACGTCGGCTTGGTCGGGGGCGATTTGCAACGCCCGCTCATAACCTTCGCGGGCCCCCGCCAAGTCGCCCGTTTCCTGCTTCACGATTCCCAGATTCACATGCGCCTGCTTGGCGTCGGGACGGATGCGCACCGCCTCGCCATAAGCCTTCGCCGCTTCCGGCAGCTTATTCCGCTTCTGCTCAGCCACGCCCAGATTGAACCAGCGCTCGAAATGATCCGGCGTGAATTCGACGAGCTTCGCGCACAAATGCGCGGCCGCCTCGAAATCGTTGTTATGGAAAGCGCAAGTGGCCAGGCCCTCCAGAGCGGCCTGCGAATGCGGGCGCAGCGTCAGTAGTTGTTCCGAATATTTCTGGATGGCATCGTGGTCCTTACGCGCCATGCCAATGGTCACCAGGTTCACCAGGCATTCTTCAGACTGCGGATTCTTGCCCAGGAGCTGCAGGTAGATCGAGGTGGCCTCGTCGAATTTCCACAGCAATTGCAGCGAGACCGCCTTGCCGAACAGGGCCGTCTCATGCGCCGGCGTGCGCGCCAGCACCTTGTCGAAACACACCACGGCCGGTTCCGGCTTCTCCTGATGCAGCAAGCAGATTCCCAGGCCCAGTTGCGCTTCATTGCGATTGGGATCGGCGTCCAAAGCCTTCTGGAACGCTTCCGTGGCTTCGTTCCAGCGTCCCAGCTTTTCGTAGCAGATGCCTAGGTTGAAGTTCGCGGTAGTGTGCCGCGGCGCCAGCGTCAGCAGCTTCTCGTAGCTCTTGATGGCATCGTCATACTGCTCGAGCTCAAACTGCAAGTGGCCCTTGGCGGAGTAAATCTCCGTGCTCTCTTCGCCGTTTTCGAGAGCCGTGTTCAGCGCCTTCAAGGCCTCATTGTGCTTGCCTTCGAGGTGCAAGGACACCGCCTTCGCCAGTGCGGGCGAAACCGCTTTGCTTTCTGTCTGCGCCGCCGCTGTGCTTGGCGTTCCTGTCTTAGGCGTACTCATAGTTACCAGCTCCCGTTCGTTGTTGGAATATTGAAAGGCGCCAAATAAGCGCAAAGGCGGCCCAGCATGTCGTACTGATGCGTCAACTGCAGCCACCGCAGGCGGCTCTCTTCGCCCTTGGAAGCGAAGAACCCGACGCCGCCGCGCTTCAACCGCGCGTCGGTCCAGTTGTCAATCACCGAGCCTTGCAAGCTCAATAAGAAAGTGTCGTCATGCACGTTCATGCCGATGCGATAGAGCATGTCCGGGCGCGTATCGATCGCAACCTTGGTATCCACGCGGTTTTCCGCCTTGCCGTCGATCACGGCATAGCGCGTGAGGCCCAGCGTCGGCAGCGGACCGCTCTTCAAAACCACCAGCTTCACTACATAGTAATTGTCAAAATCCTTCGCGCGCACCACCCAGCTCAAAGCTTTCTTATCGACCATTCCCAGGAAATCCATGTCATAGTCGGTCAGCGCCATCGAAGGCTTGTAGAGCGCCAGCGTTCCGGGCTTCACGAAACCGTTGCCGTCAAAGGACCAGCCGGACGATAAATCGCCGCGCGCCTGCCAGTCTTCAAGACCCGAGCGGAAGTCATCGCTCAAGGAAACCGCCGCGCGCCGCGCCACAGTGTTGCGCACGTTCATAAACTGCTCGCGCAACCCGTCGCCGATATTCCTTGAAATGCTTTGCGTGGTCCGCGGCGCCGCCGATGGCACCTTGGGCAGCGACGGACGCAGCGCCAGTCCCAGGAGAATCGGAATCGCGACCGCCAAGAGCTTCAGATCCCGCGGAGCATGCTGCCAGAAATCGGCGGCGTGGGTCCACAGGTGCTTTCTTTCTTTAGCGTCGGTGAGACTTTCCGTCCAGGCCAGGAACCCGTGCAACTGCGGCTTGTCCGCGCCCTCGATGGGCTGGAACTTGGTCACCGGATTCACGGGCGCGTTCAAAGCGTAGACATGCTCGACGCTAGTGGTGACCGGAGCCGCGGCAGGCGGCGCCATGGCGTTCCCACGGAATGCCAGCGGCAGAACTTGCGCCCGCGGCGGATTCTGCTCCGCCCGGCCCAGCCCGTCCGGCAGCCGAACGATCTGGAGTTGCGACTTCGCCGCTAGCGCTTCCACATTTCCCCGCGTGGCCGAGGTCACTCCCGATTGACTCGCCACCGTCAACGTGCACGGCGGGGCAGTCTGCAAACCCAGTTCGATCGCCTGTGCCGACCGTTGCTTGCGCGGCGCGGGGACAGGTTCGATTTCGGTCGTGTTCGCCAGCGGCTGGACCGCTCCCGGCTGTGGGGCCACGCCGTAGCGGCAACCCGGCGCCGTATTCAAACTCAAGGCAACCGATGGCGACGCCAGTGGCGTCGAAGGGCTGGCAGTCGCGCTGCGCAGTTCGAGAGCAGCGGTGGATGCTAAGCGCTCGATACTTGCCTTCGCAACCGCGGCCACACCGTTGAAGACCGGATAGGTGCTGCCCGGCGCCAGGGACATCGCCGGCTCCGCCGCCGGAATCGCCAGATTCATCCATGCCGCGCCGGCCTCCCATTCGATGGGCTGCGCATAGCCGCACAAATCTTCGGGCTGCGTGTCTCCGGCGGCGCCGGCGCGTGCAGCCAGCGCCTTGGGAGCATTGCTCAGGGTCAGCGGTTCCAAGCGCGCGACGGCCACCACCGCCGGAGTAGCGAAGGCGGCGTCGAGACGCGTTTTCTGAGCTCGCGCGGCAGTCTCAAGCGGTTCGAGCGCCTTGGCCGCCTGCAGCGGAGCCACCGCCCGCGCCGCAAACTTTTCGAGCGCCATCAGGCTTTCGGCACAGGGTGGAAGGTTCTCCTCCACAGCTGGGACCGCTTCGGGAAGGAGCTGGCTCAGTTCGACGGGCTCGGGGACCAATCTCGAAGAAATTTGCGTGAGTGGGCTGGCGGCAAACTCGACGGGAGCGGATTTCCCGGCATCCGTGCGGATCACCGACGCGAATCCGCAAGCTAAGAAACGCGGCATCGGTACCGGCGAAGCCGCCCCCAGGGTATATTCCCGCGTCTCGCCGGCACTCCGTGGAAGTGGCGGCCGGCTCATGGGCCATAGAACGAATTCGGCGTTCCAGGCAGCGCTAATGGCCTGCCACGAGCGTAGTCCTGGCTTGTCCTCTACTACGAATCCCGCGAAGGTGACGTTGCCTGTATTCGCAGCCGAGCGGGCCATTTGCGATACTGCTAAGTCGGGCTCCATCGGCTCAACGGCGGTGGCATCATCGGCCTGATAGTAGTGGGCGGAACTCACCGGCTCGCTGGCGGCAGGCTTTCCGAGGATGGCTTCGAGCGTGTCCGCCGGCGCCCGATAGGCGCGCAGCGAATCATGCGTCTGGTGCAGGCGGTCGACAGCCAGACGCTCCTGTTCCTGCCAGTAGGCATCGCTGTGCGCCTTGGAACAGAACTGCCCGCTGGTGAGCTTACGGTAGAGCGGTAGTTTCCCGTCGCAATGAAGGCAGCGTAAATTGCCGGACCACGCCATGCCCAATATTAAGGCGTAAATAGAGAGGATTACTACGAGGCGAACGCCTTAGTCGACCCATAGGGTTTGGCCTAAAATCAGTGCGAATCACACACCCCAACAGTAGTCCTCGACGGCCTTTTGGACGTTGGGATCGTCCTCGTGGAGGCGCATTAATTCCAGGCGCATAGCGTCGACCAGCGCGAACCAACTGGCTTCGATCACATTCTCGGAAACGCCTACGGTAGCCCAACTGCGCTTGTGATCGGACCACTCGATCAGCACTCGTACGCGCGCCGCCGTGCCTTTTTTATTGTCCAGCACCCGGACCTTATAATCGGTCAACTCCACGCTGGCGATGGCGGGATGAAGCGTCGACAAACACTGGCGCAGCGCCACGTCTAGAGCGTTCACCGGCCCGTTGCCGGTGGAGGAAGCCGCCAGCACATTGTCCTGTACCTTCAAGGTCACGTTGGCGGTAGAGTTACTGGCCTTGGTGATCACTTCATAGCCGGCCACTTCAAACAAATTCAGACCCGGGCGCAGGGCCTCGCGGACCAACAGTTCGAAAGTGCCCTCGGCCGCTTCGAGCTCATAACCCTGAAACTCCATCTGCTTGATGCGATCGAGCAGGTGGCGCCGGGCCGCGTCGTCGAGGCGGTCTTCGAGGCCGTGTTGCTTGAGCTTATAGAGGATGCTGCCCTTGCCCGAAAGATCGCTCAGCAGAACGCGCTGCCGGTTACCGACGGTTTTGGGGCTGATGTGTTCGTAGGTGTTCGAGTCCTTGAGCACCGCGTTCACATGGACGCCGCCCTTGTGGGCGAAAGCGCTGTGACCGACGTAGGCCTGGTCGCCGCGCAGCGGCAGATTCGCCAGTTCCGCGATGAAGCGCGCCGCCGAAGTGAGCTGCGTAAGCCGCTCCTTGCCAATGGTCGAATGACCCATTTTGAGTTCCAGGTTGGCGATGATGGTGGTCAGATTGGCGTTGCCGCAGCGTTCGCCATAGCCGTTAAAGCAACCCTGGACGTGCTGGAATCCCTGCTCCACCGCGGCCAGCGCGTTGCCGACTGCCAGCTCACAGTCGTTGTGGGTGTGGATTCCTAGAATCCCTTCAAAGTTCTTGCGTACGTCGGCGCAGATTTCGGCAAGCTGCCCGGTCATGGTGCCGCCGTTGGTGTCGCACAGCGTCAAGGTGTCGGCGCCAGCTTTATGAGCGGCTTCGAGCGTACGAAACGCAAAGTCGCGGCTATGTTTGTAGCCGTCGAAAAAATGTTCGGCGTCGTAGATTACCTCTTTCCCGTGCGCCTTCAGATAACGTACGGTGTCCGAGATCAGCTTCAGGTTCTCTTCTTCGGTGATGCCGAGCGCCTTGCGAACATGCAGTTCCCAGGTCTTGCCGAAGACGCACACCACAGGCGTGCCGGCCTCGATCAACGCGTTGACACTCACGTCTTCTTCGACAGGATTGCGCGCCATGCGGGTGGCGCCGAATGCGGTCAGGCGAGCGTGTTTGAACGGAATCGACTTGGCGCGGGCGAAGAACTCCTTGTCCTTGGGGTTCGACCCGGGCCAGCCGCCCTCGATATAGTCGATCCCCAGTTCATCGAGCTTATGGGCCACCAGGACTTTGTCGTCGGCCGAGAGGCTGACGGCCTCGCCCTGGGTGCCATCGCGCAACGTCGTATCGAAGGTAAAAACACGCATACAATAGGGCCCTCCCGCGGGCCTCCCGGCGGCTGATTAGGCCGCCGGCACTCCTACTTCTTTTTTCTTTTTGAGGAACGGCATCATCTTGCGGAGCTCCGCGCCGACCTGCTCGATCTTCTGGTTCTGCGCCACCTCGCGCATGTGCAGGAAGTTCTTGCGGCCGCTCTTGTTCTCCGCGATCCAGTTGCGCGCGAATTCTCCGGACTGAATCTCCGACAGAATCTTCTTCATCTCGACGCGCGTCTGGTCGTTAATCACACGCGGACCACGCGTGTAGTCGCCATATTCCGCCGTGTCCGATACCGAGTAACGCATGTAGCTGAGACCGCCCTCATAAATGAGATCGACAATCAGCTTCAATTCATGCAGGCACTCAAAATAAGCGATTTCGGGGGCGTAACCCGCGTCCACCAGGGTTTCGAAGGCCGCGCGAATCAACTCGCTCACGCCGCCGCAAAGCACCGCCTGCTCGCCGAACAGATCGCTTTCGGTCTCTTCTTTGAAGGTGGTCTCGATGACGCCGGCTTTGAGGCACCCCAGCCCGAGCGCGTAAGCCAGAGCTTGCTCGTGCGCTTTGCCGGTGGCGTTCTGATGAACCGCTATCAGCGCGGGCACGCCCATACCTTCGGTATAGAGTTCGCGCACGCGATGGCCCGGGGCCTTGGGCGCGATCATGGTCACGTCGACGTCGGGCGGCGGCGTGATGGTCTTGAAGTGAACCGCGAAACCGTGCGCGAACATCAGGGTCTTGCCGGCGGTCAGGCCGGGCTTAATGTCGGTCTCATACAGATCGCCTTGCAGGTGATCGGAAACCAGGACCATCATCGTGTCGGCGGTTTTGGCGGCCTCGGCGGTGGTCATCACGCGCAGCCCGGCCGCTTCCGCCTTCGCCCAGCTCTTGCTGCCGGGGTATAGACCTACGATCACGCTCACGCCCGAGTCGCGCAAATTCAACGCATGCGCGTGGCCCTGGCTTCCGTAGCCGATAATCGCTACCGTCTTGCCTTTAAGCAACGCGAGGTTGCCGTCTTGTTCATAAAACCTTTTTGCCATTTTCTGTGGAGACTCCGTATTGAGATTAGGTGTTAGCTTACTTGGGTAACTTCTTCTTTGCTCACGGGCGGGGCCAGCTTCAGTTTTTTGTTGTCGAGCGAAACCACCACCAGCCCGGAGCGGGTCACTTCGATTTCGCCGTAGCTGCGCATGACATCGATAAATTCGTCCAGCTTTTCGGGATCGCCGGTGGCTTCGAGCGCGAAACCTTCGACGGAAGAATCGACGGCGCGCGCGCCGAATATCTCGGCTTCCTTCAAGATCGCGGTGCGGTTCTGCATGCTGGCGCGCACGCGCAGCAGAACTAATTCCCGGCGCACCGCCGCACCCTCGGTCAAATCCGTAGCCTGCAGCACATTGATCAGCTTGTTCATCTGCTTGATCACCTGGGCGCGCTGGTTAGGCTCGACATCCACCACGATGCTCATGCGCGACAACTCCGGATCGAGGGTGCGCGCGACCGTCAAACTTTCAATGTTATAGCCGCGGGCGCTGAGCAGTCCCGTGACGCGCATGAGAGCGCCCGGCTTGTTTTCCATCAGCAACGAAATCAACTGCAACATCTTAGGCGACCTCCACCGGCTGCGGCGGCGCCAACACCATTTCGTTGACAGCCCCCCCGGCCGGCACCATCGGATACACGTTTTCAAACGGCGACACGCGCACGTTCAACAGATACGGACCCGGCTCGTTCACGGCATCTTCGAGCGCCTGCCGCAGTTGGCTGGGACGTTCCACGGTGCGGCCCTTAAATCCGTAGGCCCCGGCGAGCTTCTCGGGATCCGGGAAAGTATCGAGCTTGGCGGAACACAAGCGATTGTTATAGAACAGCTCCTGCCACTGGCGGATCATGCCCAGGTAGCCGTTATTCATGACGATGATCTTCACCGGCAGTTGGAAATTCGCAATGGTGGCGAGTTCCGGAATCGACATCTGAAAACCGCCGTCGCCGCAGATGGCAAACACCAGCTTGTCGGGACGCGAGAACTGCGCGCCTAATGCCGATGGCACACCGAAGCCCATCGAACCGAGACCGCCGGAATTGATCCATAGCCGAGGATGGTTGAAGCGGATTAACTGCGCGGCCCACATCTGATGCTGGCCGACGTCGCTGCACACGATGGCTTCGCCGCCCGACAGGCGGTCGATTTCGGCCATCAAATGCTGGGGCTTGATTTCGTCGGTGGAGAAAACGGGTTCAAGCGGATGCTCGCGCTGCCAGTCCTTAATCTGTGCCCACCAGGCCGCGCGCGATGTGGCGTTCTTGCTCTTCATTTGCGGCGCGGTGGCTTCCAGTTCTTCCAGAATCTTCTGCAGAACTTTCTTCACGTCGCCCACGATGGGCACATCCGGGGTGCGGATCTTGCCCACTTCGGCGGGATCGATATCCACGTGAATCACTTTCGCGTGCGGGGCGAAAGCCGCGAGCCGCCCGGTGACACGGTCGTCGAAACGCGAGCCGAGAGCGATCAACAGATCGGTCTCCGTCATCCCCATGTTGGCGGCGTAGCTGCCGTGCATACCGGGCATGCTGACGAAGTTCGGATGGTTGGCGGCAAGACCGCCCAGTCCCATTAACGTGGTGACGGCCGGAGCGTCGATCATCTCGACCAGCTGGCGCAACTCGTCATGCGCCCCAGAATGAATGATGCCGCCGCCCGCGTATACGAAGGGGCGCTTGGCTTCCCACATGGCCTGCGCCGCGCGCCGGATCTGACCCGCGTGGCCTTCGGTGTAGACTCGATAGCCCGGCAGGTGGATCGAACTTACCGGCGTGTAATGTCCGTTAGCCTGGAACGCGTCCTTGGTGATGTCGACCAGCACCGGTCCGGGGCGCCCGGTGGAGGCAATATGAAACGCCTCGTGAATCGCGCGCGGCAGCTCGGAAAGGGTCTTGACCAGGAAGTTATGCTTGGTCCCGGAACGCGTGATACCGAAAGTATCGGCCTCTTGGAAAGCATCGCTACCGATCAGCTTGCTGGTGACCTGCCCGGTGATGGCGACGATGGGGATCGAGTCCATCATGGCGTCGACCAGACCGGTCACCAGATTGGTGGCTCCGGGACCGGAAGTCGCGCAGCACACGCCTACCTTGCCGGTCGCCCGCGAGTAGCCTTGGGCCGCGAAGGCGGCGTTCTGTTCGTGGCGCACCAGCACATGCTTGATGGGCGAGTCATAGATGGCATCGTAGAACGGCAGTGTCACTCCGCCCGGATAGCCGAAGATAACTTCCACCTTTTCACGCGCCAGGCACTCCAGAACGATCTGCGCGCCATTCATGAGGTTTGTCGACATAGCCTATCTATCCCTTTACTAACCCTTTTTACCAAACGAACTGCCCCAATAACACAAAAGCCACTGTCCGAGGGTTGCTTCCCTCGCCAGTGGCCAAGATCCTTGCTATAAGAATCGGGCCGTTCAGGCGAGGCCGGTTACACCGACCCCAATGATAAGCACTACGCCCTGAACTACCCAAATAAGAACGGAAGAGAGCGCGACGCGCTGGCGGAGGGCCTGGTTGGGATCCGTGGAGTTCATCTCGTCTCTGAGTATGAGCATACAGGGAAAAGGATGCAAATGCAAGAGACATTTACTATTAAAAAAACTTATTCGTATATCGCTGGGCCGGTTTCGCCTAAGATATTGAATAGGATTAAGTTGGACATAAGCATCTGGGTAGCGTTCACGCTAGGATTACTGCTCGCCGCACTTCTCTGGCGCGCCAGGCGGAACTATTGTGGGCTGCCGCAACTTGCGCCTCTTCAGGCCGGAAGCGACCAGCAAGTGGACTGCATGGTGGTGATCCCGGCGCGTAACGAAGAAGGAAACATAGGCGACGCGGTCCGCAGTTTGCCTCCGGATTCCGTCATTGTCGTCGACGATTTCTCTTGGGATCATACGGCAAAGGAGGCGCGCGCGGCAGGCGCCGGGGTTCTGCGGGCTCCGCACCCCATCACGGGAGCGGTGGGGAAATCCAATGCCTGCATTGAAGGGGCGCGAGTCCTGACGTCGCGCTGGATTCTTTTCGCCGATGCCGACACGCGCTTCGAGCCAGGATTCCTGGAGAGCGCGGTGGCAGCCGCCGAAGCCGGCAAAATCGATTTTCTTTCGGTGTATCTGAGAGCTGACTTTGGGACGCTTTGGGAATCTGCTGTGGCGCCCTACGGTGTCGCACTGTATTTCTGCGGGATCAACCCGCGTGCGGATCCGGCGTCCGCCTTTAACGGCCAGTGCATGCTGGTAAATCGCGCAGCCTACGAATTCATCGGAGGACACAAGGCAGTGTTGGGTGACGTGTGCGAAGACGTGAAGCTTGCTGCGTTGGCGAAGAGGCATCGCATGAAATTTGCAGTGATGCGCGCGCCGCGGCTGGGGCGGGTCCACATTCGTCCTAGCGACTTCGCGCGAAATGCCAGAAGGTTCGCCGAGGGAAGTTTAGGGCGAGGCCTGTGGATCGCTTTGGCCGCTGGCGGGTGGACGCTATGGCTGCCCATGCTCGTCGTTTTGTCCGTTCGCCATCAGTTCCCGGCGGCGATCGCCTGGGCGCTGGTGCCAAGCGTGTTTCTCTCCCCGTGGTATGGCGGGGCGCGGGCGATTCTGGCTCCCGCCGGCATCTACGCGATTCTGCCCCGCCTGTTGCGGGGCGCTCTGGACGCCGCGACGGGCCGCCACGTGAAGTGGAAGGGTCGTGTAATCTAAGGCTAAATACCTTTTTTTCATGCCCGAAACCATTCAGGGAAGCATTGCTTCGATCGCGATTCTCGACGACGACGCAGATTTCCGCACCTATCTCGAAGACTTCCTCTCCGACGAGAGCAGCTATTCGGTGCGCGCGTTCGGCAATGCGCGCGACCTCTATGAAAGCTGCGAGGAGAGCCTGCCGGACATCGTGCTCCTCGACATGAAGATGGGCGACGCCAGCGGCGACAAGGTGCTGGAGCAGTTGATTTCGCGCTGGCCGGGATTATGCGTGATCATCATCACCGGCTACCC
>JALYIB010000070.1 GCA_030775965.1 Acidobacteriota bacterium
TTTTATCCCATCGTGGTGGTGCCCATCACCAATCCCGCGGGCCGCAACCTGGGCGGCGAACATGCGCTCGAAACCCTGGCGCAGAGCACCGGCGGCCGCTCCTTTTACCCCACCGTCAGCGAGCTCGACCGCACCTTCGCGGATATCCTGCGCGAGTTGCGCACCCAATATTTAATCGGCTACTATCCGCATGGCCCGGCGGCGGGCGACGGCAAATTCCACCGCGTTCGTCTGGAAATCCCGCAGCGCCCGGATTTGCACATCTCGGCGCGCGCTGGCTACTATGGAGTTGTCTCCCGTTAGAGTCAACTCGCCGTGGCCCGAAAACTCAGTCAGATCAAGGCTCCCGATCACACCCAGCAAGAGGCGCGGTACTTGCAGCGCTTAGTAGACGAGCGCATTCCCGTGCGCGTCCGCATGAGCGACAACCAGGAAGTGGAAGGCCTCGTCGAATTTTACGACGCCACCTTTATCCGCCTCACCCGCGACGGCGAGCCCAACCTGTTTCTTTATAAACAGGACCTCAAGTATCTCTACGAATTGGCGCAGTCTTGAAAAGTTTCGTCGAGATTGCCGCTGAAATCGCCCGCGAGTCCGGCGCCGTCATTTCCGATTTCGCGCGCAAGCGCGTGGGCTTTGAGCTCAAGGGCGCTTACGATCTGGTGACCGAAGCCGACCGTTCGAGCGAACGCCTCATCGTCGAGCGCCTTCAGCAGCACTTCCCCACGCACGCGATTCTCGCCGAAGAGGGCGGCGCGCACGATGGGTCTTCCGCATACCGCTGGTACGTCGATCCTCTCGACGGCACCACCAATTTCGCCCACGCCTTTCCGTTCTATAACGTGACCTTGGCGCTCGAGCGCGCTGGCGAAATGATCGCCGGCGTGATCTACGATCCCACGCGCGATGAAATGTTCCAGGCGGAATTGGGGTCCGGGGCTTTCCTCAATGGCTCGCCCATTCGCGTCACTCCCACCGCGCGCCTGGAGGATTCGCTATCGGCCACCGGCTTCCCTTCCCGCAAGCGCCATCAAAACATCAACATTCATTTCTACTATCAACTCGCCATGCTCTCCCACGGTGTCCGCCGCGCCGGCGCAGCCGCTTTGGACTTGGCCTACGTCGCCTGCGGTCGCCTCGACTTCTTCTGGGAATTCGCCCTCAACCCCTGGGATATGGCGGCCGGCAGCCTGCTAGTGCGCGAGGCCGGCGGCCGCTGCAGCGACATGCAGGGCGCGCCGCTCGATCTGCGTGGCGCGCACATCCTGGCGGACAACAATGCTTTGCACGGCGAAGTAGTCGAACTCTTCGGCGAAATCTTCGCCGGTAAGCAACGCATCGCGCTGCCGCGGTAATTCTACTTCGCCGCAGCCGGGATCAGCTCGTAAAATCCGCTCATCTTCAGGTGGATCACCGTCACGCGATCCGTCTGATTCTGGTAGAACCAGCCGTGGATTCCAGCGAAGGGCGCAATCAGCGAACCGTTGCCTTCCTTGGCTTCCTGCGTCACCGTGTAGCTGACCGCATTCCCCGGATCTTTGTCGGATTCGCCATGGAAGTCGATATACAAAGGCTCGGCGCATTTCCACGAATACACCAGCGTTCCACCCGGCTGCATGCGAACTTTATATTCCAGTTCGCCGTCCTTGCCGATCGGAATCGCGATCTCATCCGTGCGAAAAGGCACCGTATAAGTGTGCGCCGCGGTGGTGTTCATCACGGGCGTGGGCGCAGCCGGCGGCGCGGTCACGGTCTGCGACATTTTGGTCAGGCCGGTGAGTTTGCCGAAGCCGGTCGGGTCGATCTGATACTCCGCCGGCATCACGAACAGCAGCAAGATGACCACGGCCACTACGAGCGCGCCTCCCAGGCGCGCCAGCAGGCCGGTGCGAGAGGGCAGCATCACAGGGGTTGTGCTCATGCTGTCCTCCCGGTGTAGTATCCCGTGAGTTGGTAGCCGATCAACAAAAAGCCCAGCATCATGACCACGACATTAGCGGCCACAGCATGCTTCACGAAGTCGCTGGTCCCGCGCCACCAGGTCATCGCCAGCAGAATGATCGACAGCGCAATTAACTGTCCCAATTCCACACCCACGTTGAAGGAAACCAGGTTGCCCACCAGGCCTTTCGTGGAGAGATGAAGATCTTGCAGTTTGGTGGCGAGTCCAAAGCCGTGTACTAATCCGAACATCAGCACCATCAGTTTGGTGTTGGGCTGAAAACCAAACAGAGTGCGAAAGCCGTCCAGATTATCGAAGGCCTTGTAAACCACGGAGAGCCCGATCAGCGCGTCGACCAGAAACGGGTTCACGTGAACCCCCGTCAGCACGCCCGTCAATAGCGTCACGCTGTGGCCCGCAGCGAAACAGGTCACATAGATCGCGACGTCCCTCAGCCGGTACAAAAAGAAGATCACGCCGAAGAGGAACAGCAGGTGATCGTAGCCCGTCACCATATGTTTGGCGCCCAGGTAGAGGAACGGGAAAATCTGCGCCCCCTGGTTCTGTTTCAAAAACGCGGCGTCGCGGGCAGCCACATTATGCGCCAGCAGCGGAGCGGCTAGGCACAGCAGCGCGATGGGAAGGAATCGGGCGTGGCGCATATTATTGGCACCGGTCCGCGAGGTTCGGCTTCTCGCGATACTTATCGTGGCAGTTCGCGCAGGCCGTGGTCATCACGTCAGCGGCGTCGACGACCTTATCCTGGTCCTTGGTTTGCGCGGCCTTGTAGACCACCGCGCCCGCGTCGCGCAGGCCTTGCACAAATTTCGGCCAGTCGGCGTTCTTGATAGGAACGTCGCGCCCGTTGGCGCACTTGCGTCCCGGAAGCGTCAACAGGTTCGCGACTTCGGAGAGCGCCAGCGCGCTATTCTCAACAGCTTCCCATTTCCCGTAGACGCTCGCCAGGGGATTGGTTGCTGTCGCGGAAAATTTGGCGGGCGGCACGTCGGCCGGATTCTGGTCTTGGGCGGCGAAAATAATGTTCGACGCCGGGAACAAAGTCCCCCGCATGAGTTGGCGAAGATCCGCCTTCACCTGCATCGCCGGCCCCGCCGCGCCTGGTTTTACCGGCGCCAGGGTAGCTTTAGGCGCCGCTTTAGGCGCCGCAGTTTGCGCCATTAGAGACGCGGAAATTCCGCTCCACATAAGTATGCAAGGGATCGCTCTACGCATTCGAATCGTTCTCCTGTTTCAAGTTAGAAAGTGAATTTTAGCGCAAGTTGCACCAGACGGGGCGGGGCTGCGTGCACCACTTGGCCGAACAGTTTGCTATCCACATCGCCGTTCACCGCATTCGGTCCGAAAAATTGTGTGTGATTGAAAGTATTAAACGTCTCCAGGCGGAATTGCATAGCCTTGGATTCCGAAACACGGAAGTTGCGCAGCAACGCCGTATCGAAATTCACCAGGCCGGGCCCATAAAAGGAACGTCGTGAAGCGTTGCCGGGGGTTCCCAGCGCATTGGATTTGAATAGGGCCGTGTTGAAATACGGCTGCCCGTTACGTGGATTTCCGTTCAGGTTCAGCGGGCCCGGAGTATAGTCGGGCAGGTCGACAGACTTCAGGTTGACGCCATTCGGCTGGCTCCCTTGCAGCGAGTTGTCCCCTTCCGTCGATAACGTCACGGGAAAACCGCTGCTCAGGCGCATGATGCCGGAAAGCGCCCATCCCCGGGTCAAGAACTTTGCCCGCTTGGTTAACCGGCCAAGCGGCAGTTGATACTCATACGTCGCGACGAAATTGTGTTTTAAATCCCACGCCGAGAGCGCGCGCGTGGCGCTGTAGTTGAAGGGATTGACGATGTCGGAAATGCTGGAAGCCTGGTCAATCGATTTGCTATAGGTGTAGGCCAACATCAGGTCCAGCGATTTGCCGGTGTGCCGCAGATTGGCCTGGAAAGAATTGTAGTTGGAGTTGCCGAAGCTGCCTTCGTAATCGTCGTTGCTAAAGTTGGAGCCGAGAGGCCCGCGGGTACCATTGATGGTTTGGCCGGAGGCGGTAGTGTAGGTGGCGTCTTCCGCAAAAGGCTTGCACGTGGCCGTTCCGGGCGCGACGGCGCTCGGTTTGCTGAGCGCCAGGCACAGTGCGGGATTTCCGGGATTCGCCGAGTACACGAGGAGCAAGTGATGCGCCTGCGAGCCCACGTAGCTAAGGCTCAGCAGCGTGTTGGCGCCGAACTGGCGTTCGAGGGAGAAGAAGTAATTCTCGTTGTACGGGTAGGTGTTGCCGCGGTAGGGCGCCGTCATTCCCGCTTGCGGGAGATATGCCGAGTAATCGATGTTCGCGTTGGGATGATTCACCGACGCGTTCAGCGGCGGGAAGGTTAGCGGAAAGGGCTGCGCGTGCACCGCGCCATCGGCGGCGCTCACAAACGGCGTCGCAAACAGCGGCGGCGCGGGACTGGTATAGCTCAAACCGTAGGGCGGCTGCGGCTCGTCGATAGCAATGGTGTTGCCTTGAATCACGGAATAGAACATTCCGTAGCCCGCGCGGAGGCTGGTCTTGCCAGGTCCCCCCAGGATCTTGCCGAGAATTCCATTGGCTTTCGACGGCGAGTAGGCCAAGCCCAGGCGCGGAGCAAACTTGTTGCCTTGCGGCACCAGCGTGTTGGGTACGCCGGCGTCGCCCGGGTATACCAAGCCCACCGGAGCGGTCGGGTAGACCTGCGATTGCTGGCCCAGATTGAAGGCGGGAATCTGGTTATATTTTTCAGACCAATACTGCATCATATCGTAACGGACTCCGACATTGAGCGTCAGATTAGGCCGGATTCGCCAGCTATCCTGCAGGAAGGCGGCGGCGTATTTATGACGGCCGTAGTAAGCTTGCGAATCGGCCTGGTTGTATTGGCTGGCCACGCCAATCAGGAAATCCGCGAAGTCCGATCCGGTTTCCGAACCGTGAAATTGGAACGAGCCGTTGAAAGTAGGATCCGGATTCACGTTCACTTGCTCCAGGCTGACCTGCACCCCCGCCTTGAAAGTATGGTCGCCGTAAACTTTCGAAATATTGTCCAGCAGCGCGAAGGTGTTGTTAACCTGCGCCAGGTTGGTGGTGGTCGTTCCCATCACGAAAGAATTGAAGGAGACGTTCTCCACGCCTTCGGTCTGGGGCGCCAGAACGACGATTCCCGACGTGCCGGGACCGGTGACGAAGCCTTGGGACGCCAGGCTGGGGCCTACTCCGGCGGCGGGCTGTCCGACGTTGTTGGCGTTGCGCATGAAGCTGAGCCGTAGCTCGTTCACCATGGACGGGCCGAAAGTCTTGGTGTCACCGAGGCTGTAGAGCTGCGCGCGTCCCAGGTTTAAGGCCGCGAACCCGGGGACGCTGGAGCCGCCTTGTCCGGTGGGATAGGGGTTGTTTAGATTGTAGTTATCGATGTAGTAGTAGCCAGAAATCAAACCCCAGCGTTGGCTGCTGGCATCCAGGCGAAAACTGCCTTTGTCGTCGCGTAGAATCTTGCCCTCCGCGGCGGTCGAGAAAGTGGCGGCGCCCACGTTGGGAGAAGGGATGTATTTGAGCAGTTGCGTAGCAGGCGCGGACCAGGCCCGTTGTGGAATGACGGCGTTTGGAAAGACGCACTGCGCGCTGCTGGTGCAGCCCGGCGTGTAGTAAGGTTCA
Source organism: Acidobacteriota bacterium (assembly GCA_030775965.1). GTDB lineage: Bacteria > Acidobacteriota > Terriglobia > Bryobacterales > Bryobacteraceae > Palsa-187. The sequence continues at coordinate 5,624 of JALYIB010000070.1, forward strand.
TGCTGGGTAACGGTATAGCCGAGCTTGTTGCTGAGTAGAGTGGCGAGATTGGAGCCGCTCACTTTCCCCGTCAAAGAGGACGCATCGTCGGCCAGATTACCGCTGCGGTCGGCCTGCGTCGGCACCGGAATCAAGCCGGTATCGACGCCTTGGCTCTGCTTGGTTCCTTGATAATCTCCGAAAAAGAATACGCTGTTCTTCTTGATGGGTCCGCCCACCGTGCCGCCGAACTGATTTTGGCGGTAGAAGCTGCGCTCGGGAGAGAAGAAGTTGCGCGCATCGAGCGCGGTATTGCGCAGGAACTCGAAGCCGCTGCCGTGCACGGCGTTGGCGCCGGACTTGGTGACCACGTTCACCACGCCCCCGCTGTAGTTGCCGTACTCGGCATCGAAGTTGTTGGTCAAGATGCGGAACTCAGCGATGGAATCTAGGTTCGGCACCACCGAAGTCCCGCCATTCATCAGCTCCTTCACGTCACCGCCGTTCACCATGAAACCGTTAGCGTCCTCGCGCTGGCCACTGATGGATTGGTTGCCCGGATTCAGCGTCCCTGAAGGCGCGATGGCCACAGAAGCCCCGGCCATCACAATCGAATCCGGCTGCTGCGTGCTCATGGGGACGATGCCCGCTTGCAGCGCCAGCAGATCGGTGAAGCTGCGGCCGTTGAGAGCCACGGAGGTCATCGCCCGGCTGGTGACCACTTGACCCATCTGCGTGCTGGCCGTCTCGATCTGCACGCCGTTTTCGATGACCGTCACTTCTTCGATCTTCTCGATCATCTCCATCGACAAATCGGCCTGCACCGCGCTGTCGAGATCGATCGCCAGGTCGCTGCGCTTGACGGTCTTGAACCCCGCCGCGGCGGCCTCCAGGTTATAGCGGCCCACCGCGAGGCTCGGGAAATTAAAAACTCCCTTGTCGTCCGTCGTGGTCTGGGTCTGGATTCCCTGGGCGATATTGGTAACGATGATGCTGGCACCTGGAATCACGGCGCCGCTGGGATCTTTGAGAGTCCCGAATATGCTGCCCGTGGTGGCCGCCCTCGTCAGGCTGGGACCTATGAAGAGCGCTAGCGTGACCAACAGCAACCCGCTCGCTTTTGACGCGATTCCGCCAGTAATCTGCGAACCGATTCCATTTTTCATTAATGAATATGCCCTCTGAAGAAGCTTTGGAAGATGCCCACGTGAAAAGGATGCTAGCACGGGATACGCCGCATCCAAGCTTGGCAAGCGGTCATCTCAAGGTCATTGACCGGTCTGTGACCGTGTTAACTTCCTTATTTCGAGCGACATGCTTACTTGTCGTCTTTGATGGTGGAGTAGGCCTTTCCACCCAGAATGACCCGCCGCGCGTTCACCAGGTGGGAGCCGTCCCTCGCCGCGTAGCCGCTCACCGTCACCTGATCGCCCGTCTTCAGGGAGTCCAGCTTCCAGCCCTGCCGTAACAAGCCGTTGGGGCTGGCCAATTCCATTTTCCAGTTGGCAACCTTGCCGCTATCGTCGCGCACATCCATGTTCAGCATGACGTGGGGATTGGTCCAGGCAATCTTGGTAACCGTTCCGTTCACCGTCACCAACTTGTTTTCGTCGTACTCGGCTTGAAAAGAGTGGTGGGCCAGGGCCGGCAGGGCAGCCAACAGCAGCCCGGCGGTCGCGATCCCGAAACCTCGATGACTGTTCACGGATGCACCTCCAGTTGCCATGATTATAACCAAGACCGTGCCGCTTCGCCACGGGAACGTGTAGACTCTGGCTATGCCCAGGATCAAGCACATCTTATTCCCGGTCGATTTCTCAGAGCGCTCGGACGGCGCGGCGCCCTTCGTCGCGGCCATGGCGGCGAAGTTTGACGCCCAGGTCACCCTGCTTACCGCCGCGCACGCCAACTTCGCGGGCGGCCTCGCGGGCGCTCCCATGATCGATCCCCAATCCATTCTGGACGCCGTCGAGGAACAACTCGAGCGCGCTTATCCGCAAGAATTCTCCGGCCTGAAGGTGCGCCGCGTCACCCTGCCCGGCGAGCCCGCGCGCGAGATCGTCGATTTCGCCGCCGCCCATCCCGTGGACCTGGTGATGATGACCACCCACGGCCGCGGCCCCTTCCGCCAGTTGCTGTTGGGCTCGGTCGCCGCCAAAGTGCTGCACGACGCTCACGTCCCCGTGTGGACTACCGCCCATTCGGGCCAGGCCCCGGACCGCGTGCACCTGGCGATGCGCAAAATCTTGTGCGCCGTCGATGCCACTCCTGCCAGCGTCAACCTGCTGCGCTGGGCCTCCGCATTATCGGCCACCCTGGGCGCCGATCTGCGCTTGGTCCACTCCGTTCCCGGCATGGAGGCGTGGCCCGAGCAGGACCTGGGGCCCGGCTTCGAAGCAACGCTGCGCGAAAACGCGCGCAAGACGATTCAGGATCTGGCGCAGGCTGCCGCTATCGCGGTGCCCATTTCCGTGGGCTCAGGCACCGTGCCCGATGTGGTCCGCGACGAAGCCACGAAGCAAGCCGCTGACCTGATCGTGATCGGCCGCGGAGTATTGCAAGGCAAGCTGGGAAGGCTGCGCACGCACGCCTACGGCATCATTCGCAACGCCCCGTGTCCCGTGATCAGCGTTTAGTGCAGAACGGGCTGCGCTTCGGCCACCACTTGCGTGGCCTGGCGGCGCTTGGGTTTGCGGCCGCCGGTGAAGCGCTCCATATAAATGTAGATCACCGGCGTGATGTAGAGCGTCAGCAACTGCGAAACCACCAGGCCACCCACCACCGCCAGACCCAGCGGACGCCGCGCCTCGCCCCCCGCGCCTTGACCCAGCGCAATCGGCAGCGTCCCCATCAGCGCCGCCATAGTCGTCATCATGATCGGACGGAAACGCACCAGCCCCGCTTCGACGATCGCATCGGCGGGAGCCACTCCTTGCGTCCGCTGCACCTCGAGCGCAAAGTCGATCATCATGATGGCGTTCTTCTTCACGATGCCGATCAGCATGATGATGCCGACGAAGGAATAGATATTCAACTCCTCGTGGAAAATCAGCAGCGTCAGCAGCGCGCCCGCGCCGGCCGAGGGCAGCCCCGAGAGAATCGTCAAGGGATGAATGAAGCTCTCATACAAAATTCCCAGCACCAGGTAGATCACCAGAATCGCCATCACCAACAGCAGTCCCATCCCTTTGAGTGAGGATTGGAAGGCAGCGGCCGTCCCTTGGAAGATGGTGCGGATCCCCGGCGGCAGGAATTCCTGCGCGGCATCGTTGACCCGCTCGACCGCATCGCCCAGCGACACCCCTGGTACGGTGTTGAACGCGAAGGTCACCGATGGCAACTGTCCATAGTGCGTGACGTTCAACGGGCCCACCGTGTTGCGAATCGTGGTCACCGCCGTGATCGGCACCAGCTTGCCGCCGGTGGCGTGGACGTAGAGCAAATTGACGGAGTCCGGGTTGCGCTGATACTCCGGGAGAAGTTCCAGGATCACCTGATAGTCGTTATTGGGCTTGAAAATGGTGGACACCTGGCGCGCGCCGAAGGCGCTATACAGCGCTTCTTCCACTTGGCCCGCGTTTACCCCTAGCGCCGAAGCCCGGTCGCGATCGATATCCAGCGTCAGCTGCGGGCTGGCCACCTGCAGGTCGCTGGAGACATCGGTCAAACCCGGAATCTGCCGCATGTGTTTTTCGAAATCCGCGGCGGCGCGGTAGAGCATCTTCAGGTCCGCCGCCTGCAAAGTATATTGATACAGGCTGCGGCTGTTTTGCGCGCCGATGCGCACCAGCGGAGGGTTGGTCATATACTGCCGCGCTCCCGGAATCGCATTCAGCTGGGGACGCAACTGTTCGACCACCTGCTCGGGCGTTACCTTGCGCACCGAACGCGGCTTCAAGAGCGCATTGATTCTGCCGAAAGCGGAGGGGCCGTTGGCGTAAACCGTCACGTGCTCCACATTAGGATTGGCCAGCGTGATGGCCCGCGCCTTTTGCTCGGAATCCACCATGGAATCAAACGACGCGTCCTGCGGGAACTCGGTCTGGCCGGAAATATAGCCCTGATCCTGTCCCGGAATGAAGCCCTTCGGCACCAGCCCGTACAGATACACCGTGAGAACGAAAGTGGCCAGCGCGCCCAGCAGCGAGAGGAAACGGTGGCGCACCACCTTACGCAAGGTCCAGCCATAGCCGTCGCGCAGGGCGTCGAAAAAGCGCTCCGAGGCGCGATACATCGCGTTATGATGTTCGCTCGGGGGCTTCAGGAAGCGGCTGCACAGCATGGGCGTCAGGCTGAGCGAAACGAAGCCCGAAACCAGAATCGCCACCATGATCACCACCGCGAATTCATGGAACAAACGGCCCACGATGCCGCTCATGAACATGACGGGAAGAAACACAGCCGCCAGCGAAAACGTCATCGACAAAATGGTAAAAGCGATTTCCTTGCCGCCCGCGAGCGCCGCTTCCATCCGCGGCTTGCCCATTTCCATGTGGCGAACGATGTTTTCGAGCACCACAATGGCGTCGTCCACCACGAAGCCC
>JALYIB010000071.1 GCA_030775965.1 Acidobacteriota bacterium
TGCGCGATGATCTTGCCGTGGTCCATGATGGCGATGCGGTGAGCGATGCGCTCGGCTTCCTCCATGTAGTGCGTGGTCAGGAAGACGGTGACCTGCTCGTCTTCGTTGAGTTTCTTGACGTGGGTCCAGAGCTGGTTGCGGGTTTGCGGATCGAGGCCCAGCGTGGGCTCGTCGAGGAAGATGATTTTGGGCGTATGCAGCAAGCTGCGCGCGATTTCTAAACGCCGGCGCATGCCGCCGGAGAATTGTTTCACGGGATCGCCGCGGCGCTCCCATAGCTCGAAGAGCTTGAGCAGGCGTTCGATGCGCTGTTTGCGCAGCGCACGCGGAACGCTGTACAAGACGCCGTGGAAATCCATGTTTTCGTAAGCGGTCAGCTCGTCGTCGACGCTGGGGTCTTGAAACACGATGCCGAACTGCTGGCGTGCGGCGGTTTGGTGGGTGACGGGGTCAAGACCGTCGAGCTCCACGCTGCCGCTGGTGGGCGTCAGCAGCGTGGTGAGCATCTTAATGGTGGTAGTTTTGCCGGCGCCGTTGGGGCCGAGGAACGCGAAGATCTCGCCCTTGGCCACATCGAAAGCGATATTGTCGACGGCGGTGAAGTCGCCGAATTTCTTGACCAGGCCTTGGGCGCGAATCATGAAGGGCTCAAGGGCCTAGTGTAATACGAGCGGATGGCGCGGCTGGTGAACTCCCGTTCGGTCACGTGAGAGAACGCGGCCAGGCGAGTGTCTATAGGTATCGGCGGCTGGCGCACGCCCGCAGCGGGTTGGCGTATTCTAGCAAAGAGGAGAGCGATGTGACAAAACTCGATCCGAAAACAATCCGGCGCCTGAAGCACCGGCAGATGTCGCCTTTGAATACGCCCACCGACTTGAAGGGAACGGCTACCAAAGACATCAGCGGCGCGCTAAACGCGATCCTGGCGGACGTGTGGGCGCTGTACCTGAAGACTAAGAATTTTCACTGGCACATGAGCGGGCCGCACTTTCGTGACTATCATCTGCTGCTGGATGAACAGGCGGACCAGATTTACGCGATGTCCGATCCCATCGCCGAGCGCGTGCGCAAGGTGGGGGGCACTACCCTGCGGTCCATCGGGAACATTTCACGCTTGCAGCGGATGGCGGACAACGACGCCGATTACGTCGAGCCCGAAGACATGCTGGCTGAGTTGCGCCAGGACAACACCGCGTTTGCCGGACGCCTGCGCGAGGCTCACGAAGTTTGCGATACGCACCGCGACATCGCCACCGCCAGCCTGATTGAGGTATGGATCGACGAAACCGAAAGGCGCGCGTGGTTCCTTTTCGAAGCCAGCCGCCGCAGCGATTCGAGTGGACATTAAATCTTGAAAAAGTAGCGGTGCCCGAAACGCCGGCGTCACTTGATGTCGCGCCAAAATTCGCTCATCGGATTTCTGATCAGCGCGGTAATTGGGAATGATGCCAAATACGCTCTTTGACGCCCAAGGGGCCCCTCATGGCGATACGAGTCGAAATCTTTTTTTAGAGAGCGAGTTAATCGCGGACAGGCGATACCAGCGGTGAAGCCGTGCGGAACATCTCCAGGAAGCGATGTTTGGCCGGCGCGGCTTTGACCACGGGTTGATCCATCAACTGCGCGGCGAAGTCGGCGAAACTCTTTCCCAGCTCTCCCGAAGGATCGATGAGCTTGCCCTCTTGTACCGAGAGGTTCACCGCTTGGTAGTCATTGGGGAACACGCGCACCACCGGCAGTCCCAGGACATCCTCCACTTGATTCTTGGTGAAGAGAGGCTTTTTCTGCATGCGGTTGAGCACGATGGATACTCGCGCGCTGAGGCCCAAATCCTTGAGGAATGCCATTTTTTCGCGGGCAAGATGCAGCGATGGAATCTCCGCGGTGCAGACTAATATAATGCGTTTGGATTCCTGCATCAGTTCGAGCGAGTAACGCTCCATATTGCCGGAATGATCGAAGCACAATACGTCGTACATGCGGCGCATGAACTCGACCAGCTGTCCGATGTGCGTGGGGTCGATGCGCAGGTTGGGATTGAGGCGGCCCGCGTGCAGCACGTCTATACCCTGGATGGCGGTGACCAGTTGCGGCCACAAATTTTCATCCATGTCGCGTAAACGCTCGATCGCGTCGGGCACCGAATGCTCGTTGGTCAGCTTCAACATGAAGCGCAGCATGCCGGAGCTTAAATCGAAATCGGAAAGCAGCACGCGCGCATCCGGCTGGCGTCCCATGGCCGCGCAGACGTTGGCCGCGATGGTGGAAGCGCCCACACCCGCCTTCGAAGGCAGAAAGGAAAACACCTGGTTGGTGGACTCGTGAACCACCGGTCGCTTGTCCAACATCTCTTTGATGTTCGTCAGGGTCTCCATCACCGCTTGCCGCGGGAACGGACTGATCAGGAACTCACGCACGCCGGCGCGCATGGACTGGCGCAGCACGTCGGGGTCGGCATGCTCGTCGAACGCCACGATCTGCACCTGAGCGGCCCGGGCTTCGAGCAGTTTGACGGTGGCGAGGGCTTTTGCGACGTCGGCGAAGTCGACGAAGACCACTTCGGTGGCGTTGGCGCGAACCGAGCGAAGCAAATCGGCGGACTCGGGATAGCCGTCAATCTCGCGTGCGATGTCGACGTGGCCGGTAGCCTCGAGCGCCGAAGTCAGGCCTGAGCCGATTTCGTTTTTGGTGGAAATAACAATGCTGCGAAACAGATGCGCCTCCAAAACTCATCCTGCTTTCAAGTAGGTTGATCGGCGTTCGGGGTTACGAGGTCGCCCCCGAAAGCCGGGGAAAAATACCTTAGGGCACCCTAAGGTGTTTGCTTGGGGCGATTTTGTGGATACGATCCCTGGTTCGCGGCTCCCCGTCCGCCTACAGTTGGCCATCGAGCCTGCCGATGTCCAAGGCATCTTGGTAACCACTGACGCAGCACAGCGCCGGCGGGATCTTCGCAAAAAAGGCGAGGCCCGGGTCGTCCGGCTACAAATGAATGACCGCATGGGGAATCCCAAGTGGGTCACCGCCGACCTGCTGGACATTTCCGATGCGGGGATCGCGGTTTCGGTGCTCACGCCGTTGATCGCGGGGTCCAAGGTAATGGTTCGCGGTAAGTTCGGAGAACAGCAAAGCGAAGCGACCGGTACCGCCACCGTGCGCTGGTGCACGGAAAAGATCAACGGGAATCTGCACGCGGGTCTGGAATTCAACGATCGCGAAGCGACGCCGCGGGAAGAGGCACAGGGTCTAGAGGAAAAAACACCCGACGAGCTGGATTGTTACGAAGCCATGCAGTTGAGCCCCAACGCGGACATGGACACCGTGCAGCGGGTCTACCGGATTCTGGCGCAGCGCTATCATCCGGATTCGATCGAGACGGGGAATAAAGAAACCTTCCTGCGGTTGTGCGAGGCGCATCGCATCCTGAGCGATCCGCAGTTGCGCGCGCAGTATGACGCGCGCTATCGCGAAACCAAACAGATCCACTGGAAGATTTTCGACCGCGCCGAGGCGGCCAAAGGACCGGAAGCGGAGCAGCGCAAACGGCAGGGCATTCTGGAATTGCTGTACGCGAAAACCGCGCAGGATCCGGAGCGCGCTTCGATGACGGTGTTTGAGTTCGAGCAATACCTGGGTTGTCCGCGCGAGCACCTGGAGTTTGCCTTGTGGTATCTGAAGGGCAAAGGCTACGTAAAACGCGGCGACAACGGCCGCTTTACGCTCACCATTCCAGGCTCCGATCAAGTGGAAAGCTTTGGAAAAACGGAAATCCACAATTTCAAGTTGCTGCAACCGGCCCCTTCCGAAGACGAAGCCTCGTCGTAATTTAGCGCCAAACCTAATGTAAACACCTGAGTCAGCCGACTTATAGATCACCAGCAGAAAGAAGCGGGAAGAAGGAGATAAGTCGATGAACGATACAGTTGCAAATGGCTCTTGGATCGTCACTCAGGTGCTTCGTGTTCGCAAGCTGGAGGCGGACGTCAAGAGCTTGCTGTCATTAAAAAAGGCTCCGGCCGCGCTTCTCAAAGGCCGCATGGATGAGCTGAACTTTGAGCTGACCTTGCTGGAACTTTCGCTCCCTTAAGACTCCAGCGGAGTGCGACTTTCATTCGCACCTTGTGTTCGTAAATGGCGGCGCCGGCGCGCGGCAGGATGATGGTGGCGGTAGCGCCGGGCGGACAGAACGCCACGCCGCTGGCGGCGCCGATTTGAGCTTTGTAGACGCTTTAGTAGAAGTTACTGAAGGTGCAGATCGCGACCGGTCATTTCTTTGGGCGGTTGAATCCCGAAGAGCGCGAGCAGCGTGGGCGCGATGTCTTGGAGGGCGCCGTTGGCGCGTAGCGGGCGGCGGGCTTCGTCGACCACGATGAAGGGTACCGGGTTGGTGGTGTGATAGGTGTGCGGGCCGCCGGTCACGGGGTCGATCATCATCTCTGCGTTGCCATGGTCGGCGGTGATGATCCAGCGGCCGCCTTTGCGGCGGAGGGTATCGTAGATCTGGCCCATGCAGGCGTCGACAACTTCCACCGCTTTGACCGTGGGCGCCATCTTGCCGGAGTGGCCTACCATGTCTGCGTTCGCGAAGTTCATCACGATCACGTCGAAATCGCGCTTCTCAATGGCTCCGGTAACGACGCTGGTGATCCCTGAGGCGCTCATCTCTGGCTTTAAATCGTAGGTTGCAACCTTAGGAGAAGGAACAAGTTCGCGTTCTTCGCCAGCGTACGGTTTTTCGTTGCCGCCGTTGAAGAAGTAAGTTACGTGAGCGTACTTTTCGGTCTCGGCCACGCGCAGGTTTTTCCAGTTCATTTCTGCCATGACGTTGGCCAGGATGTGGGTGGGGAGTTCTTTCGACAGCACAAACGCGGCGGTCTGCGACTTGTCGTACTGCGTCATGGTGGTGAAGTGGAGCTTCAGGTTTGAACTGGTAAGCACCTGCGTCATTTCGCGGCCGCGGTCGGCGCGATAGTTGAAGAAGATGCAGGCGTCCTCGGCACGGATGAGGCCGGTGGGTTCATTTTGTTCTGTCACGAGGACCGCCGGCTCGATGAACTCGTCGGTCACACCCTTCTCATAGGAGCGCTTGGCGGCTGTCACGGCGTCCGTCGATTTTTCGCCGACGCCGTCGACCATGGCGGTGCGGGCGCGCTCGATACGTTCCCAGCGCTGGTCGCGGTCCATGGCGTAGTAACGGCCGACGACCGTCGCGATGCGACCGACGCCGATGCGGCGGATTTCGCGCTGGAGCTGCTCTAGATAACCGGCGCCACTCTCGGGCGGGGTGTCCCGGCCGTCCATGAAGCAGTGGATGACGACATCGGCGACGCCTTCGCGCTTGGCCATCTCGAGGAGCGCGTAGAGGTGGGTGTTCATGGAATGCACGCCGCCGTCGCCCAGCAATCCCATGAGGTGCAGACGGCGGGTACGGGCGTGGACCATGGCGGCTTTGAGCGTGGGGTCGTGGAAGAACTCGCCGGTGAGGATCATGTGGTCGATGCGGGTGACATCCATGTGGATCACCCGACCCGCGCCGATGTTCAGATGGCCCACTTCGCTGTTGCCCATCTGGCCATCGGGCAAGCCGACGTAGGGGCCAGAGGTGTGAACCAAGGTGGTAGGAAAGTCTCGTAAGAGGCGATCGTAGTTGGGCTTATTGGCGGCGGCGATGGCGTTGCCTTCGGCCGCACCTGCTGGGGAGAAGCCCCAGCCGTCGAGAATTGTCAAGATGATGGGACGACCCGACATCCCGGTTACATCGCTCATTGCCGGAACGCCTTACGGCCTGCGTACCGTGCCGCCGTGCCGAGTTCTTCTTCGATGCGCAGGAGCTGGTTGTATTTGGCGATGCGGTCTGTGCGGCTGGCGGAGCCGGTCTTGATCTGGCCTGCGCTGGTGGCCACCGCGAGGTCGGCGATAAAGGTGTCTTCGGTTTCGCCGGAGCGGTGCGAGGTCATGGACGTGTAGCCGGCGTCGGACGCCATCTTGATCGCTTCGAGCGTTTCGGTGAGCGTGCCGATTTGGTTTACCTTGATGAGAATCGAGTTGGCGATACCTTTCTCGATCCCCTGCGCCAGGCGTTCGGTGTTGGTGACGAAGAGATCGTCGCCTACGAGCTGAATCTTGTCCCCGAGTTCAACCGTCATGGCCTTCCAGCCTGTCCAGTCGTCTTCGGCCATGCCGTCTTCGATGGAGACGATGGGGTATTGGCGCACCCAGTCGGCCCAAAACTTGACCATTTGGTCAGAGGTGCGCTCGCTCTTGTCGGATTTCTTGAATACGTACTTCTGCTTGTCTTTGTCGTAGAACTCGCTGGCGGCGGGGTCGAGGGCGATGCCGATCTGGTCGCCCGGAGAGTAGCCGGCGAGGGTGATGGCCTCTAGCACTACTTCGAGGGCTTCCTGATTGGATTTCAGGTTGGGCGCGAAGCCGCCTTCGTCGCCTACCGATGTCGAGTAGCCGCGTTTCTTCAGCACGCCTTTGAGGGTGTGGAAAACTTCGGCGCCCCAGCGCAAGGCGTCGGAGAATTTTTCGGCGCCGTAGGGGGCGATCATGAACTCTTGCGGGTCAACCGAATTGTCGGCATGCGCGCCGCCATTCAGGATGTTCATCATGGGCACGGGCAGCAGGCAGGCGTTGACGCCTCCCAGGTAGCGATAGAGCGGGGCATCGTGCGCGGTTGCGGCGGCGCGCGCCACGGCCATCGAAACGGCCAGGATGGCGTTGGCGCCCAGGCGACCTTTGTTTGAGGTGCCGTCCAGCGCGATCATGTGGCGGTCGATCGCGGACTGCTGTTCCGCCTCCATGCCGGTGAGCGACGGCCCGATCTCTGCAATGATGTTGCGGACGGCTTTGCGCGTGCCCTTGCCAAGGTAGCGCGACTGGTCGCCATCGCGCAGCTCCACGGCTTCATGTTCGCCGGTCGAGGCGCCGGAGGGAACGGCGGCGCGCCCCATGCTGCCGTCAGCCAAGTGTACGTCGGCTTCCACGGTGGGGTTGCCGCGGCTGTCTAAGATTTCTCGTCCTACAATGCGTGTGATTTCCATGGTGAAAGGGACACTCGTCGCGGAGGGGTACTCTCAGCTTAAATGCATCGCGGCTGCGGGAGCAAGTTGTCCAGTCTACTTTTCACTTTGCCAGGGCAGAAATCCGGATCTGCAAGTCATTTATCATGACCAGCCAGTAATCACTCCGACTAGCTGGCAGCGCCGTGGCGTTTCACCTTGGGCGCGCCGGATTGGGACGCGGCGGGCTTCTTGGCTGGCAGCTTGCGGCGCAGCAGGCGGTTCACGGAGCGAACCAAATGCGAAACTTCATTGGCGCATTTCTGGATCACTACGTCGGCGCCGGTGGAGGCTTCGTTCAAGCCGAGGGTATCCACGTAACCGGAAACCAGCACGATGGGCAGGTCCGGGGTCGACTTGCGCAGACGGCCGATCAGCTCCAAGCCGTCCATGCGCGGCATTTTATAATCCGTCACCACTAGATCGAACTTCGAGGCCGCGAATTGCTCGAGCGCATCGGCGCCGCTGGTGCAGGTCACGATACGATAGCCGAGTTCCTCGAGAACGCTTTTGCGCGCGGCAAGTCCGTTGGCGTTGTCGTCCACTAAAAGAATTCGCACGCGGGTAGATGAAGGTGAAGAATTTCGGGAAATCATTGTCGGGAACATCGCGAATTTAGCAGAGGGGCTGAAACCGTGTCAACCACTTTGTAACAAACTCAAAACGGGGAAGATTGAGTGCTTGACAATCGCTCCACTACAATTCACGCGGTGTTTGTTGCCGTGGGGTTACGATGGCATGACGAAACGCGCGTCACTCGACTTCCCGCGGCGCTGTGTAGCCGGTCTTTGCGACCACTTTGTACTTGATGGGCTTGCCTTTGTCGTCGTTCAAGCGCACCGCTTCGTTGGTTTCCGGATTGATCAGCTCCACTTTGATGCGGCGTACTTTGCCGTCGCGTGCTTGATTGGAGGGGTTGTAGGTAAGCACATAATTACTGCGCAGAGTCTGCTGTATGCTTTGAAAAATTCCGGGAAATTCGGAGTAAAAGCGCGGGAAATAGCTCATGCCGCCGGTCTCCGAAGCGAAGGTTCGCATTTGGTTGTCGGCTTGCAGGAAGTCCATTCTTTGGAGGGGCCCGAGGGCGCCTGAGGCCTCGGCCATCTCGCGCGCGCTCTGCATTAACCCAATCGCGTAGACAGGCACGCCGGCATCCTGCACCGCACGGCGGGTTTTGTCGTAGGTTAGCTTGCTGAAGGTGTCAATGCCGGATGCGATCAGTACGATGGCTTTGCGGCCTTCGATCTCCTGCATGCGCTGCTCGGTGTCGACCAGCGCGTCATACATATTCGATTCGGAGAAACCGGCAATGCGCAGGCGCGCCATGGCTTCGGCCGTCTGCTGGCGGTCATTGGTGAAATCCGAAAGTATTTCTTCACGCAGGTCGTAGGCGATCACTGCCACGTAGTCGTCGGGCTTCAAGGTTTGCACGAAGCCATAGGCGGCGGTCAGGGTCTGGAACCAAGCTTCCGAGTTGAAACTTTGAAAGCGGTTGGAGAATTCAATCAGCAGGCACACCGTCATGGGAGCTTCGCCCAGGGAGTAGCTGGCGATCTGCTGGGGGACGCCGTCTTCAAGGATGCGGAAGTTTTGCTGCGGGATGTTGGGGATGAAGTGGCCTTTATTATCGAGCACCGCCGTATCCACGGTCACCGTGATGGCGTCGGAGCGGAAGGTGGGGACGCCTTCGGGCGGGTTTGCGTCTTTGGGCCGGCTGAACTTAGAAGGGATCTTGGGCTGATTCGGGTCCGCGGCGGGCGCGTTGCCGTCGGTCGAAGGCTTGCGCGGCTTGGCGACGGTGGTGCTCGAATCGGAGTTGGGCCCCTGTTGAGCGGCAAGCACCAGCACGCCTAAAAACGTGGCGGCAACAACCCTTTTAGCCAGCATGCCTAAATTATGACGCAAAAAACGGAGCAGGGTGGCATCTGCCTGCTCACTGACTTGCTCGGCCAGGCCAACTAGTGGATGGTCCGGTCGCGATCGGAGCCTTTTTTGCGCATGTAGACTTGGAATTTTTTCTTGGCGCGTTCTAGTTTCCAGGCGTTGTAGGATTCGCGCAGGGCGCCGATGGGGTCGACGCCGCGCATGCGCGGGAGTTTGAGGAAGATATAGCCGAACAGCATGCCTCCCAAGTGTGCTACATCGCTGACCGGGCTTGCGGGATTAAACGAATTCAGGAAGGCGATGGCCCCGATGATCATGACGAAATACTTCATCTTGATGGGGATCAGGAAGTAAAATAACATCTGGCGATCCGGCCACATTACGGCCGAGGCCAGCAGGATTCCGAAGATCGCACCTGATGAACCGACGGTTCCGATGTCGGGATTGCCGAACAGGTAATTGCCCAGGATCACGCACAACCCGGCGCCCACGCCACAGAAGAAATAGAAGTTGAGGAAGCGCCGCGTTCCCCATAGGCGTTCGAACTCGGTGCCGAACATCCACAGGGCAAGCATGTTGAAGAGGATGTGGCCAATACCCTGGTGCAGGAACATGTAGGTGACCAACTGCCAGAGGTAGCCGTGGGCCACTACGTCGGACGGGCGGAGCATCAGCAGATCCACCGTACCGGTCAGCCTGCGGCCGGCGAAGAAGGTGATGACGAAGACGGCGATGTTGGAGATGAGCAGGGCGCGAATTCCGGGCGGAAGTCCGCTCGACGAAAGATAGCCGCGCGCGTAGGATCGTGTTCCGATTGCCATGCCGGATCTAACGCCAGCATAACATTCCGGTCAGGCTACCCTGAAAACCTGGAGGCAAGAAGCTTGCGAACGCCGATTGGAGAGACGATTCCGCGGGTGTTCCCCGCTAGCTTCCTGGCGGCGCGTAGCGTCGATACGGGCAATGTTGATTTATGCGCGGATGGTTGCGAGCGCGAGTTCACCGCTGCGCGGGCGCGGCGGCTGCGGCGAAAACTGTAAGGATCGACCGAAGAACAAGCTATTGCATGGGCGTTGAGTACCCGTGTAATGCGATAATGCCCGGTATGCGGCGACTCCTCTTGATTCTGGTTTTATCGTTGCCAGCGGTAGCGGCGGATGTGACGAAGATGAAGATCGTGGTCACCAACGATTTGGGAAAACCGGTGGAGCGCGCGGACGTTATTGTGCGTTTTGGAGGCCGTTCAACGGTGAAATTCGGGAAACTGGTGCGAACCACTTGGGAGATGCGGTCCAGCCAGCAGGGCATTGCGGAGATTCCGGAAATGCCTAAGGGGAAGATTCGGGTGCAGGTGATCGCGAAGGGCTACCAGACTTTCGGGCAGACTTTCGAGGTTAACGACGACGAGCGTACGATTGAGGTGCAGCTCAACCCGCCGCAGCCGCAGTACTCGGCGCATTGAGTCAGAGAGTAGGTTGGCTTCCAAACCACTACGGGTAGTGAAATTGGCGGCCGCCGCTTAGCAGGTCGAGGACTAGCTTGCCGTCGGCTTGGGTGGCGCCGTCGCCGGAGTAGCTGTCGCTGCCTTGCGTCAGTTCCAGGGCGGAGAGTTTCCATTTGGGGCCGGCGGGGGTCATGCTGACGGAGAACTGTCCCGCCACGCGGCGGAATTCGGCTTCTGGGGAGAAAGCCACGGCGCGTCCGCGCAGGGCGCCTTCCGCCCGAATGCTCGCGAGAAGAGACGCGCCGGAGCCGGCCGCGGTCGCTTTGCCGCTGAAATCCAGCTTGCCTCCTTTGTAGGCTACGTCTTCGAGCTTGCCGTCAAAGCGGTAAGCCGGCGCGCCGCCCGATAGGTCCGCATGCAGATCGCCGCTGAGAGCGGCATCGGCTACTTTGCCTCGGATGCCGGAAAATTTCACGGAGTCTCCTACCCAGGCCACGCGCGATGAGTTAATGCTGAAGCGGGTTCCGGCCACGGTCAAGGACTGAATCGAAATGGCGCCATCCACATTGCGCCGTGTGAGCCACTCGGGAGCGGCGCCGGCGGAGCCGAGACGCAGGGTTCTCGCGATCAGGCCCCCTTCGCGGGAAGTGGTGGGTTGAAACAGGCGCTCGATTTCGGTCGACGCTGCTTCGGGAATCTGTAAGTGGAAACGTTGGGGCTGATTCGCAGCGGCGGTCCAGCGATAATCGCCGGTGAAGGCGATGTCGCCGGCCTTGGCGCGGACGCGGGTTACCGACACTTGCTCCGGGCTGGCGGTTACCGACGCTGACTGGACGTGCACGGGATCGGCAACGCCGTCGACGGCGAGGGTGGTGTTTTGCACTTCGAAATCGCCAGACCATTCGCCGGCGGTTGCTACCGGCTTCTCATATATTAATGTCCCGCGCCAAGTGCCATCGGTGACGCGGTCGAGCAGCGGTAGAGCGCCGGCGAGGGTGCGCAAATCGGCGATGTTCATGCGGCGGGTGGCGATCTTCACTTCCGTGCCGCCCCCTTCGCCCGACTGATAGGTGGCTTCGACATCGGCTGCTTGTTCGCCGATCTGCACGGTGTTGGGACCGGCTACAATCGTTTTGTCCTTCAGGAAAATGGTCGCTGTGGCGATTTTCAGAGGTGCTGCGTCG
>JALYIB010000072.1 GCA_030775965.1 Acidobacteriota bacterium
CGGGACAGGAGAGAATCGATTCTCTGGTGATCGTTAAAAGTTGCCGCGGGAGGAAATGGGAGAGAGCAGAAAACTGGTTGATTCAGACACTTTTCAAAGACCAGCAAGCCGTCCATGACCTCTACCACTCCGGTGGGGTTGCCCTAAACCAGCACCCCACCGCGAGACGATTTTGTCTTATCGGTTTTCATCGGTTCGTATCTGCGAGCCAATTTCTCAGCCGAAGTGTGTCCGCACGCCCTAAGCCTCGCGCGCCACGCGCCGCTCAGCCACCACCGTCACCTGCCGGTCTTTCGCCAGCCGCACCACATCCATCACAAAATTCCGCTTTGCCAGAATTGGGATCGCGGGCTTGGCCGGTTTAGCCAGAAAGATCTGCGTCACCCCGTTGCGGCGCGCGAAATCCACCAGCATCTCCGCCGCGTTGTCCCCTTCCAGAATGCGCGTCTCAATATGCAAGCGCCGCGCGAATTCCAAATGGCGCTCGATCGCTTCCCTTGAATCCTTGGGTAATTCCGCCATCGCCGCCGGAGGCAGCACGCACACCGCAAAGCAATCCGCCTTCAGATAATCCGCCACGCGCCGCCCCCGGCGAATCAGCGCGGCGGTGGCCGGAGATTCCGTGATGTGGATCAAGATGCGGTCGCTCGATTCGTCCACCTCGCCAACCTGCCGCACATCCACTTCATGCGCGGTCTGCCGCAACGCCATTTCGCGCAGCGCCCCCAGCGTCGATTCCTTGAAGAAATGATTCAGCGCCTGCTGCGCTTTATCGGTCCCGTAAATCACCCCGCGCTGCAGCCGGTTCAGCAGCGCCTGCGGAGGCACGTCCACCAGCACCACTTCATCGGCCTGTTTCACCACCCAGTCGGGAATGGTTTCACGCACCTGCACATTGGCGATCTCGCGCACCTGATCGTTCAGGCTTTCTAGGTGCTGGATGTTCATCGTGGTCAGCACGCCGATGCCGGCTTCAAGCAGCAGCATGACGTCTTCCCAACGCTTGCCGCGCGGCGACCCCGGCACATTCGTGTGCGGAAATTCATCCACCGCGCACAGCTCCGGCTTCCGCGCCAGAATCGCCGCCGCGTCCATTTCCTCGAACTCCGCGCCGCGATAGGTCACGCGCCGTCGCGGAATCAACTCCAGCCCCTCGATTTTCGCGATGGTGTCCTGCCGCCCGTGCGGCTCGAAATAGCCCACCACAATGTCGTGCCCCTCGCGCTTGAGGCGTTGCGTTTCCTCAAGCATCTTATAAGTCTTGCCGACGCCCGCCGCGTAGCCCAGAAAAATAGTGAGCCGGCCTCTCACCCTGCCGCGGCCTCGGTGGGAAAGATGCGCACGTCGATGCCTTCCGATTCCATGATGAGCCGCTCCACCGGATTCACTTTCCAGCGGCTCAGCCAGCCGCGGTTCGCCTGCTGGCTGTGGCCCACAAAGATCTGCGTGATGCCGTTGCGGTAAGCGTATTGCAAAATGCTCTCGATGGGATCTTCGCCATGCAGAATCTCGACATGCGCCGCGGCCTCGCTCGCCGCAGCCAGATTCTGCTCGATCGTCGCTTGATCGGGGGCGCTCAAAACTCCCTGTTGCACGTAGACGGTGTAAAGATCTCCGTAAAACAAATCCGCCAGGCGCCGTCCGCGGCGGATCATCGCCGACGCGTTCGAGCGCGGCGTGACGCACACCAGAATGCGCTCCTGCGTGCCGTAAAGCTGCTCGATGCCTTGCCGCCGCAGGTAAGTTTCAAGCTGGTGATCCACCACGTCGGCCGCCAGCACCAGCGCAATCTCGCGGAGCTGCGAAAGTTCACCCTGCCGCACGACGTTGCCCGGACCGCAATATTCCGGTGGCACGTCCACCAGTTCGATTTCATCGGCGGCGCGAATAAAGGCCTCCGGCACCGAATCCTGCACCGCCTTGCCGCGGATGGCTTCCACTTGCCGCTGCCGTTCCTTCACGTATTGCAGATTGATCGAAGTGACCACCGAGATGCCGGACGTCAGCAGATCTTCGACGTCCTGCCAGCGCTCCGCGTGCCGGCTGCCGGGCGGATTGGCGTAAGCCAGGCCGTCGATCAGGCAAACCTGCGGATGCCGCCGCAGTACGGCTTCGACGTCGATGGCGTAAATCCCATCCACCACGCGCGGCGGAATCACTTCCAGCCCGCTCAGTAGTTGTTCGACCACAGCCGGCTCCACCGACTGCGTGGCCGCCACCGCCACATCTTCACCGCGCGACCGCCGCCGCCGCCCCTCGTCGAACATGCGAAACGATTTGCCCACGCCGCCCGCATAGCCCAGGAAAATTTTCAAACGCCCCAGCGTGGCGCGGCGCTGCTCGGCTTCCACTTGCTGCAGAAGCTGTTCGGGACTGGGCCGGCGATGCTCGGTTTCCGCCATGGACGCTGCTGAAGTTTATTATCCTCCCTACTTCAGCGGATAGCTTTGGTCCAGCGCCAGATTCAGCCGCAACACGTTCACGCGCGGCTCGCCGAGGAAACCCCAGTCGCGCCCTTCCGTGTGCTGCGCGACCAGTTGCTCGAGAGCGATCACGTCGACGCCGCGCGCCTTCGCGACACGTTCCGCTTGCGCTCTGGCGAAGGCCGGGCTGATATGCGGATCCAGGCCGCTCGCCGACGCCGTGACTGCATCCGCGGGGATCGGCGCCTTGGGCGTGAAGACCAACGGCGCTTTCTCGTCATTGAAAGCCTTGATGAGCTTCACATCGTTCAGGCCGCCGTTGACGTCCTGAAAGC
>JALYIB010000073.1 GCA_030775965.1 Acidobacteriota bacterium
CCCCAGCGCCGCAAGAACGTGCGCCTGGATATCCCGCCGGTGAATACGAATCGACCCCGACCCCAACTCCGTCCCATTCAACACCACGTCGTAAGACTTCGCGCGGCAATGCGCCGGATCGGTCGTGAGCTTCTCCAGATCCTCATCGTGCACCGAAGTGAACGGATGATGCGCCGCATTCCAACGGCTCTCTTCCTCATCCCACTCGAACATCGGAAAATCCACCACCCACAAAAACCGAAAATCCTTAGGATCGAGCAGTTGATGCCGGTCGTTATACTTCTGCCCCGCATGCATCCGCAAATGCCCCGCCGCCAGCAAGACCGCATTCTCCGGAAGCGCCCCCTTCACCTCGCCCCCCCATCCGCAAAGAATGAGCAAGTCCTCTTCAGTAGCCCCGGTTCTCCGGCGCACCTCAGCCATAGCAACAGGAAAATCCCGCTCCAGCCGCTTAGCATCGTCAAACACCCGCAGTGAGCGCTCCTGTCCAAACGCCTTCAGTTCATCCCGCTCCTTGCGCGAGACCGCCCCCGTTTTCGGAATGCGAATCGCCACCAGCGGCAGCCCCTCCGGCGTTAGCCCCTCGCCCTTAAACAAATCTTCGACGCAATAGAATGGCGGCAGCCGCAGATCCGGTTTGTCACTCCCATAAGACCGCAGAGCCTCCGCATAAGAAAGCCGCGGCAGCGGAATCTCAATCTCGCACCCCGCGGCTTTAGCCACAGCCTGCAACATCCGCTCGATCACCCGGTAGATCGTCTCTTGCTGCGGAAACGACATCTCCAAATCGATCTGCGTAAACTCCGGCTGCCGGTCCGCGCGCAAGTCTTCATCGCGGAAACAGCGCACAATCTGAAAATATTTATCGAACCCCGCCACCATCAGCAATTGCTTAAAAATCTGCGGCGACTGCGGCAGCGCATAAAAATTCCCCGGGCTCACCCGCGCCGGCACCAGATAGTCGCGCGCCCCCTCCGGAGTCGACCGCGTCATAAACGGTGTCTCAATCTCCAGAAACCCCTGCTCCGCCAACTCGTGCCGCACCGCATGAGCAATTTTCGAGCGCAAAATAATGTTGTGCTGCATCCGCGGCCGCCGCAAATCGACGTAGCGGTACTTCAGCCGCGCGTCTTCCTTGACGTCCACGTTGTCTTCCATCGAAACGGCGGCGTGCGCGATTCGTTCAGAATCCAAATCCTGTCCGCCACCAGCTCCACTTCGCCAGTGGGGATGGCCGGATTGATATTCTCCGCCGTGCGCAGCGCCAGCGTTCCCTCGACAGCAATGACGTATTCCGAAGCCAGTAACTCAGCCCGCTGATGCACCGCCGGCTCCGCGTCTTCGTGAAACACGAGCTGCGTGACTCCCTCCCGATCCCGCAAATGAATAAAGATGACCCCGCCCAAGTCCCGGCGGCGATGCACCCAGCCCATGAGCAGTGCTTTTTTCCCAGCATCGGAAGCGCGCAGTTCCCCGCAGTTGTGAGTGCGTTGCAGGTCGCCTAAAAAATCAAGAGGTACGGATGGCATTATTTTTGAATGTGTTCGATCAATTGGTCGCGCCCCAGCGGCACTTGCTCGCCCGACGCCATGTCTTTTATTAAGTATGTCCTGGCCGCGATCTCGTTGTCTCCCAAGATCAGCGCGAACCGTGCGCCCATTTTGTTGGCAGTCTCGAGCGAGCGCTTCAGTTTGCGATCCACAGAACGTTCGACCGATATCCCAGCCGCGCGCAACTCAGCCGCCAGCGCCCCCGCGTGCACTTCCGCCGCATCCCCCAGCGGAGCCAAAAACACGTCCACGCTAGGCTCCTGGCCTTCCCCAACGCTCATCACCAGCCGGTCTTCACCAATGGAAAATCCAATCCCCGGCGCAGGAACCTTAGACCCCAGCGCCTCCGCCAGCCCGTCGTAGCGCCCCCCGCCCAGCACCGCGTTCTGCGCGCCCAGCGCTCCATGCGTAATTTCAAAAGTGGTCCGCATGTAGTAATCCAGCCCGCGCACCAACCGCGGACGCACTTCGAAGCGGATGCCGCGTTGCTGCAGGTGCTCCTGAACTACGCGGAAGTGTGCGTGGCAATCTTCACAGAGGTAATCGAGAATGGAAGGCAGGGTGTCTATGGCGGCTTGGTCGTCGGGAACCTTACAGTCGAGTACGCGCAATGGATTGGTGGTGGAGCGGCGTTGGCAATCGGCGCACAGGGCCGGCGCGATCGTTGCTAGTTTTTCCTTCAGCGCGGCCATGAATTTGGGCCGGCAAGTGGAGCAGCCCACGGAATTAAGGAGAAGATGAAAACCTTCGTGCTCCGTTTCGATCACCGCGGGAACTGCCGAACTGGCAGCGTGTTCGGCGGCGGAATGCAGCCCCACCCTCTTCAACAACTCCACCACCATCTCAATCACTTCCGCGTCAACGACAGCCGACTCCGACCCAATCGCCTCCGCCCCAATTTGAAAAAACTGCCGGTAGCGCCCCTTCTGCGGACGCTCCCTGCGGAACATCGGACCCATGTAATAAAACTTCTTGATCCCCGGAATCTGATCCAGCCGGTGCTCGATATAAGCGCGCATCACCGAAGCCGTAGCCTCCGGCCGCAGCGTCAGCGAAGTCCCGTCGCGATCCTCCCACGTGTACATCTCTTTGCCAACGATGTCGGTATCCTCACCCACCCCGCGCGCAAATAACGCTGTCTCTTCGAAAATCGGCGTGCGGATCTCGTGATAGTTAAAGGTGCGAAAAACCTCGCGCGCCACAGCCTCCACCCCATTCCACACCGCGCTCGCGGGTGGCAGAATATCGCGCGTGCCCTTGACCGCCTTCATTCCAGTTCTTCCAAGTAGATCGCGGCTTTCTCCACGTAGTTTCTTACGCCGAGCCCGAACCGCGCCTGCTCCTCGGGCGCAACCGCGCGCTTAGGCTTAGCCGGAACTCCCAGCGCCAACATCCCGGCCGGCACTTCCGCGCCCTCCGGAACCAGCGATCCTGCCGCCACTACCGCGCCCCTGCCGATCCGAGCCCCGTTCAGCACGATCGCCCCGATCCCTATCAGCGCGTCATCCTCAACCGTGCATCCATGCAGCATCGCCAAGTGCCCCACCGTCACCCGGTCCCCAATCGACAGCGGCACTCCTGCGTCGCAATGCAGCACCGTGCCGTCCTGAATGCTCGTTTCCGCCCCAATTTCAATATGATCCACATCTCCGCGAATCGTAACATTAGGCCAAATGCTCGACCGCTCCCCCACCCGTACGTCGCCAATCACAACCGCGCTCGGGTCGACATAAGCGGAGACAGCGATGTTAGGCGTGGTGCCGCGAAAAGAACGAATCATGTTGCCGGGATAGTTTTCATGCTAACACGGTGCGCCCATTGAGCTTCGAAAACCCCTCAAGGTCGGCGAGAGCCTGCCGATAAGAAATGTCTGAGTACGCTGGAGGGCGCCAGTAGATGGTTTCACGCATTCACACTTCCGCCGCACGGCATCGAAACTCCCATGGAAATGTCATTTTAGAGTCGGTTTTCACCCTATTGCCCACCTTCGCTTTCATTTTCGCTTTTACGGATTTCGGGCTGATGATGTTTCGCTGGTCCACTTTACAGAATTCCCTGCGCGAGGCCACCCGCTACGCCGTCACCTTCCAGACCCAGGGCGCCATGGGCCAGGACGCGTCGATCGAAAGTGTGGTCCAGCAGTACGCCCTGGGCTTCGTCAAGACCACCGACAGCCCGCAGCACATCTTCGTCAACTACTACGCGCCCACCGCGCTCAACACCGCCTTCG
>JALYIB010000074.1 GCA_030775965.1 Acidobacteriota bacterium
GGTTTAAGGATTCCGACAAGTACACTTACGTCGATTTGAATCGCAGTGGGACGCCGCTGATTGAGATTGTTAGCGAGCCGGATATGCGGTCGTCAGGCGAGGCTTACGCTTATTTGACTGAGATCAAGCAGGTGATGCAGTATCTGGACGTCTCGACTTGCGATATGGAGAAGGGGCATCTGCGCTGCGACGCTAACGTCAGCGTTCGGCTGCGCGGGGCGGAGAAGTTCGGGACCAAAGCAGAAGTCAAGAATTTGAATAGCTTCAAATTTTTGCGGATGGCGCTGGATCATGAGATCGCGCGGCAGGTGGCGTTGATTGAGAGCGGCGGTCGGGTGGTGCAGGAGACTCGCCTGTATAATCCGGACACGGACGAGACGATCAGCATGCGCAGCAAGGAGCACGCGCATGATTACCGTTACTTCCCGGAGCCGGATCTGGCGCCGCTGCGGATCAGCGATGGCTGGCGCGAGAGCGTGCGGGAGGGGATGCCGGAGTTGCCGGCTTCGCGGCGGCGGCGCTTCGTCGAGGATTTGGGATTGCGCGAGTATGACGCAGAGGTGCTGACGGCGACTCGCGCCATGAGCGAATATTTTGAAAAAGTGGTGGCGGCGGGCGGGGATGCGCGGGCGGCGGCGAATTGGGTGATGGGGGATTTGTCGGCGCTGCTCAAACAGGAGAATCGGGAGATTGAGGATTCGCCGGTTTCGGCTCAGCATCTGGGGGAATTGGTCGCGCTGATTGCGCAGGGGAAGATCAACGGGAAGATCGCTAAAGATATTTTTCCGAAGATGGCGGTGGCGGATGAGAGTCCGGACGTCATCGTGAAGCGCGAGGGCGTGGAGTCGATTAGCGACGAAGGGGCGCTGGGCAAGATCATCGATGAAGTGATTGCGGCGAACCCGAAACAGGTCGAGCAGTATAAGGGCGGCAAGCAGCAGGTGATTGGATTTCTGGTGGGGCAGGTCATGAAGGCCAGCCGCGGGCAGGCGGATCCGGCGGTGGTGAACCGCATGTTCAAAGAGAAGCTGTGAGTGCCGCGGGTTATTTCATCGGCGCAGACCTTCCTCGTTAAATTCATTCTGCCTTTTGTCATCGTGGGAATGATGACGTTTGGCGCGGCGATCGGCGGGCGCGGGATCTGGCCGTTCTTTTTTCCTTTGATCGTGATGGTGGCGGTTAGTATTTATTGGTACTACGTCCGCCTTAAGAAAGTGAGCGTGGAGAAGGACGGGCTGGTGATTTCAAACTTCGTGCGCGAGATCAGAGTGCCTTGGCGGGACATCGTCGAGGTTTGCGGGAGCCGTTGGGTGAGCACGCGCCAAGTCACGATCACGCTGGATCGCGACTTGGGTTTCGGCACGTCGATTATTTTTATGCCGAAGACGCGGATTCTGTGGCCGGGGCAGGAGCATCCGGCGGCGCAGGAGTTGCGTGACTTGATCCGTGAGAATGGGTCGGCTCTATGAACCGGCGCACATTCTTAAAACTTCCGCGGCTTTCGGGGCGGCTGGCTGGCTCGGGAAAGCGTAGCTCGCGGGGCGGGAATTTTTGATTCGCGGAGCCTGCCATCGATGACATTCCGGGAGGGTCTGTGCACGTGCGCGGCGGGGATGGACGGGCACGGGGAAAACCGCAGCCGTGATACCGTTTCTGAGTTTGACATCAACTCATGACATCATGGAATCACGATGCGGACGACACTGAATGTCGACGACGATATCCTTGAAACCGCGCGGGAAGTGGCCTATTTCCGGCAAATCTCGGTGGGGGAGGCGTTATCCATGCTGGCCCGGCGAGGACTTGCGGCCCGTGTGGGTACAAGGCGCGATCCCGTTAGCGGTTTGCTGGTATTCGATGTGAAGGACGATGTTGCGGCCCTCACGCCCGAGATCGTTGAACGGGCCGGTGAGCTGGAAGACTTGCGATACGCAAAGTACTTCGGCAAACCGTAACGGCTCTTCTGGACATCCATGTGTTGCTGGCGATGCTATGGCCGCGCCACATCTTTTTCCAGCATGCCAGCTGGTGGTTTGCCGCTCATCGAGGCGCGGGTTGGGCCACTTGTCCCATGAGTCAGGCTGGACTGGTCCGGCTGTACGCGCAGCCGGCGGTCATGGGGGTTGAGATCAGTCCGCAGGAAGCTCTGGAAGTATTGGAGCACACTTGTGCGGAAACGGACCATGTCTTCTGGCCGCAAAATTCGTCTATCAGCGAGCTTCGTCCCGAGATTCGCCAGCGCCTGGTTGGTCATAAACCACTGAGCGACGCGCTGCTTCTGGATCTCGCGATTCGCAACGGCGGCCGGCTGGTGACGTTCGACAAAAGGGTGCGCAGCCTTTTGCCGGCTAACTCGCCGCATCAGGCCGCCATCGAAACCATTCCGTTAGCGTGAGAGGAAACATGCTCAAGCACCAGCGCGGCGGGTGCTGGTGGATTTTTTGATCGGCGCTTACGCGGAGCAGAACGGCTACCGCTTGCTCACGTTCGACCGGGGGAATTTGCCGGGCGGCGTTTCCGAAGTTAAAGCTTAACTTCCCTTCATTCGCGGTTGGACGAATCTACGCTATCCTAAGCGGTTCCATGTTGGTTTACGCCGTCACCATCTTTTTGAGCGCCTTCCTGCTGTTTCAGGTGCAGCCGTTAATTGCCAAGTTCATTCTGCCGTGGTTTGGGGGCTCCGCCGCGGTGTGGAGCGCGGCGTTGTTGTTCTTTCAATTGGTGCTGCTGGCGGGGTATTTTTACGCTT
>JALYIB010000075.1 GCA_030775965.1 Acidobacteriota bacterium
TTCCAATTGCTTTTCAAGCGCGGTTAGTTTGCCGTACTTCAGCTCCGCCGCGCGATTCAAATCGTAGGCGCGCTCGGCTTGTTCGATCTCTTGTTTCACGCGCTCGATTTGCTCGCGCACTTCGCGCTGTTTTTTGAGGACTTCCTGATCCGCCTGCCAGTGCGCCTGCAACGCCGCCGATTCGGTCTTGAGTTCCGCCAGTTCCTTTTCGATCTTGCCCAGCCGCTCGCGCGAAGCCTTGTCGGTTTCTTTGCGCAGCGCCTCGCGCTCGATTTCGAGCTGCATCTGGCGGCGCAGGCTCTCGTCAAGTTCAGCCGGCATGGAATCGATCTCGGTTCTCAGCTTCGCCGCCGCTTCATCCATCAGGTCGATGGCTTTGTCGGGTAGAAATCGATCCGTAATGTAGCGCTGGCTGAGCACCGCGGCCGCCACCATCGCCGAATCCTTGATTCGTACGCCGTGGTGGACTTCGTATCGCTCGCGCAATCCGCGCAGGATCGAAATAGTGTCTTCGACCGACGGCTGGTCCACCAGCACCGTCTGGAAACGGCGCTCCAGCGCCTTGTCCTTTTCGATGTGCTTGCGATACTCATCAAGCGTAGTCGCGCCGATGCAATGCAGCTCGCCACGCGCCAGCATGGGCTTGAGCAGGTTGCCGGCGTCCATTGAGCCTTCGGCCTTCCCTGCCCCGACCACGGTATGCAACTCGTCGATAAACAGAATGATGTTGCCCTCGGCGGACTGAATTTCCTTCAGCACGGCCTTCAGGCGTTCTTCAAACTCGCCGCGGAACTTAGCGCCCGCGACTAAAGCGCCCATGTCGAGTGAAACGATCTTCTTGTTCTTCAGCCCTTCGGGGACGTCGCCGCGCACAATGCGCCGCGCTAAACCTTCGACGATGGCCGTCTTGCCCACGCCCGGCTCACCGATCAGCACCGGATTGTTCTTGGTCCGCCGCGATAGGACTTGAATCACGCGCCGGATCTCTTCATCGCGCCCGATCACCGGATCGAGTTTCCCGATGGCCGCCAGCTTGGTCAGATCGCTGCCATATTTTTCCAGCGATTCATAAGTCGCTTCCGGATTTTGTGAGGTCACGCGCTGCCCCCTTCGGATCGCCTGTAGCGTCCGCATGATGCGCTGATAGGTGATGCCGAGATCGCGGAAGACTTTCTCGCTGGTGGCGGCGAGCAGGACATGCTCGACAGAAACATAGTCGTCTTTGAGATGCTGCGCCTCTTTCTCGGCCCGGTCCAGCAATTCTTGGAGACGCTTGGTCACATACAACTGGTCGATGCCCGGCGCCGACCCGGAGACACGCGGCAACTTGTCGAGCTCCTCCACCAGCTTCTGGTGCACCAGCGCGCGATCCACCTCCGCCTTGGCAAACAGCGATTGCGTGAGCCCGCCGTCCTGCCCCAGCAGGGCGAGCAACAGGTGGTCCACATCGATCTGTTGCTGCCCACGTTTGGACGCAATGCCTTGGGCCGAGCGCATGCCCTCTTGCAGCTTTTCAGTGAAGCGATTGAAATCCATATCTATAAGGACTATAACACATGATGGAAGTACAGTGCAATAATCTTAGTGTATCTGTATCAATGTTGTCGACGTACCAATCCCGGATTGAGTAATATCATGCATTTAACTAGGGCAAGTGGACTGCCAAACCTCGTGACGCCCCTGGCGGCCCAAGGCCGACATCGCAGACTGCCGGGTAGCGGGTTACCTCGCTGAGTGTCTGCTAACGTTACAATTTGAGTTTGTGCGCATACTCGACGTCGGCTGCGGTATCAACAAACTTCCGGGTGCGATCGGCATAGATCGCAATCCGTCCACGCGTGCCGACGTCCTCTGTGACCTCGACCGCCTTCCCTACCCTTTCCGCGACGCGTCCTTCGACAAAGTGCACGCGAGCCATGTGATCGAACACGTCTCCGATGTGATCCAGACCATGGAAGAGTTCCACCGCCTGCTGCCGCCCGGCGGCGAGGTGTTCATCGCCACACCGCATTACACGGACTTCAGCTCGTTCTGCGACCCCACCCACCGTTGGCATTTGACCAGCTTCTCGCTGCGTTACTTCACCGAGAAGGAATTTGGCTTCGGCTACTACTCGAGCGCCCGTTTCGAAGAGATTTCGGTCCGTGTCAAGCTGCTGGCTTTGTGGAGATACCTGGGCTTCGAACTGGCCGTCAACGCCTCGCCGCGTTTCCGGCGCTTCTGGGAATACTACTTGTGCTATGTGGTTCGCGGGAAGCTGATCGAATGGCGGCTCAGGGCTCTCCCCTAGAGAGTTTCTGGCGACTGCTACCACTAGCTTTGTAGGATGCTGGGCGTTTTCTCGGATTGGCTGCGGCACCTGGCGCGGCAGCGGCGTTGGACTCCTACGCAAGCGCTGGGCCGCCGCGGTGAGGATCTGGCGCACCGCTTTCTGCGACGGCAGGGCTACACGATTGTGGCTCGCAACTACCGCCTGCCTGCGGGGGATGGCGAGGCCGATCTGATCGCCTGGGAGGGCGACACGCTGGTGATCGTCGAGGTAAAGGCCCGGCAGAATGATGAGTACGGGCCGCCGGACAGGGCTGTGGGTGACGACAAGCGCGCTCACTTGCGCCGCCTCGCCCGCGCTTACGCCCGCAAGACCGATACGCCCTGGGAGCGAGTCCGCTGCGATGTGGTGACGGTGGTATTCGCTGGAGGGCCCCGGCTTCAGTTGGTGCGCAATGCTTTCAGCATCTGAATGACGTCGACGCCGACGCCCAGGCGGTAGGAATCGACGCCGGGGTCGCCGATGGAGGGAGGACGGGGCGAGGCTCGTACCATAACCGTTCCGAACAGGTACAGGAAATTGCCGCCGGTTACGGGGAGGGCGTAGAAGCCATCGACGCGCATCACCATGCCGTGCAGGGTACCTCCGGTAATGGCCTCGTTCTGGCCGAGCGACACGTCCACCATGTGCGTGTGCTGCGTGGATTGCACGCGAACGCCGCCATAATATTGACGATAAAAGCGGTTGCCGGCAGGCGCCAGGGGCATCGCGGCGCCTTCGCTCGCCAGCAGCGAAAGCGATGACCACGGGCTCTTGGCTCCCAGGATTCGATAGCTGACGCCCACCAGGAATTCGCCGGAGCGGACGAGTTGATTTAGCGGACGGGAGGTGGCTATCTTGGTCGCATCCGCAGGCAGCGTTGCCAATGTCGACTGCACGACCACCGGAATTGAACTCAGGCGCAGATCGCCCCATGTCGACAGGCGGGCACTCAACGGCTCGCTGAAAAACAGGCCGAGTGCGGCTTTTTGCACGGGCGCGGCCGAACCGGCGGCGGTTTGCTCCAAGCCCAGCATCAATCTGGCGATAGCCTCGGGTGGGGGGACGCCGGTAGTCCCGGGAGGGGCCTGAGCCCAAACTTGGCCCGTCGTCAGGAGCAGGAGAAGAACAGTGAGTCTCGTCATCACGCGACCGTTATCGCACCGAAATTACCAAACGAACCCAGCGCCAAATCGCCAACCGTGGAATGCATTGGCTTTAGCGGCCGCGGGCCGCCGGTTATGACTTGCAGCTAGAATCAGGCTATGAACGCCGAGCAACTCCGCCTGATCGCCGCTGCCCGGCGGGAAAAGTATTGGAGGCGCTGGGGCCCCTATCTGGCGGAACGCGCCTGGGGGACGGTCCGCGAAGACTATAGCGCGGGTGGCAACGCCTGGGAATATTTCCCGTTCGAGCATTCGCACCTGCGGGCGTACCGCTGGGGCGAGGACGGCATCGCCGGAATTTGCGACAACCATCAGCGCCTGTGCTTTTCTCTCGCGCTGTGGAATGAGCGCGATCCCATCCTCAAGGAACGCCTCTTCGGACTCAGCGGCAACCAGGGCAACCATGGGGAGGACGTGAAGGAGTGCTATTACTACCTGGATTCCACTCCCACTCACACCTATATGAAGTGCCTGTACAAATATCCGCAGGCCGAGTTTCCTTACGCTCGCTTACTCGAAGAGAATCAACGACGCACGCGCAAGGATCCCGAATTTGAGTTGATAGACACCGGCATTTTCGCGGAAGACCGTTACTTCGATGTCTTCGTCGAATACGCCAAGGCCGAGGTTAATGACATTCTGGTGCGGATTTCGGTGACCAATCGAGGGCCGGACACGGCGCCGCTGCATGTCCTGCCGCATGTGTGGTTCCGCAACCAATGGTCCTGGGGAGGCACCGAGGAAAAGCCTGTGCTGGCGCAGGCGGGCGGCGCGCGGATCGAAATCGACGAACCGGAACTGGGCGGGTATGAGTTAACGATGGAAGGACTGCCGCAACTTCTGTTCACGGAAAACGAAAGCAACACGAACGCCCTATGGGGTTGGGACGGCGGACTGCTGGCCAACCCTTTCGTGAAGGACGCGTTCCATCGACGGGTCATTCACGCCGATGAGGGCGCCGTGAATCCGGTACTACGCGGCACCAAGGCCTGCGCCTGGTACAAATTCAATCTGGCGGCGGGGCAGACACAAACCATTCGTTTACGGCTGACGCTGCGCACCGAAGCCTCGCGCCTGGTTCACGACATAGACGGCGTCTTTGCGGAACGCATGGCGGAAGCGGAGGAGTTTTACTCTTTCGCGAACCCCGCGCTTTCGGCAGACGGCAAGCGCGTGCAGCGGCAGGCTTTGGCGGGGCTGTTGTGGTCGCGGCAATATTATCACTTTGTAGTGGCGGACTGGCTCAAGGGCGATCCCGGCCAACCCAAACCCCCGGCGTCGCGGTTAAAAGGACGTGATTCGAGCTGGGTGCACATCTATAACGAAGATGTGCTCACGATGCCCGACAAGTGGGAATACCCGTGGTACGCGGCGTGGGACCTGGCCTTCCATATGATCCCGCTGGCGCTGGTCGATCCCGACGACGCCAAAGCGCAGCTCAAACTGTTTCTACGCGAATGGTATATGCATCCCAACGGGCAGATCCCGGCGTACGAGTGGGCCTTCGGAGACGTGAATCCGCCGGTGCATGCTTGGGCCTGCTGGCGCGTGTTTACCATCGACCGCAAGCTCAACGGGCGCGGAGACTACGCGTTCCTGGAAACGGTGTTCCACAAGCTGCTCATGAACTTCACCTGGTGGGTGAATCGCAAGGATTCGGAGGGCAACAACATTTTTGAAGGCGGATTCCTGGGCCTCGACAATATTGGAGTTTTCGACCGCTCCCGGCCTTTGCCCAACCGCGGATTGATCGAGCAATCCGACGGCACCAGTTGGATGGCCATGTACTGCCTGAACATGCTGCGCATTTCGCAAGAGCTGGCGGTGAACGCCGATCCACTGTACGAAGACATCGCGAACAAGTTTTTCGAACACTTCCTGTACATCGCGCACGCCATCAATGGCATGGGAGGCGAGGGCTTGTGGCATGAAGAAGACGGATTCTTCTACGACCGCTTGAGCTTGCCGGACGGACAATCGCTTCCCATGCGCGCGCGCTCGATGGTGGGCGTGATTCCATTGTTCGCTGTCGACACCATGGAGTCCGGCCTGATCGAATCGATGCCGGGCTTCGAGAGGCGCATGAACTGGTTTATCGCAAATCGGCCGGATCTGTGCCGGAATCTGGCTCCGCTGATGCGGCACGGCATCGAGCAGAGGCATTTGCTGAGTTTGGTATCGCGCGAACGGCTGGCGCGGGTGCTGGAAAAGCTGCTGGATGAAAACGAGTTTCTTTCGCCGCATGGGATTCGCTCGCTATCGAAATTTCATGAGGCCCATCCTTATGTGCTGCAGGTGGACGGGAATCAATATCGCGTGGGCTATGAGCCGGCCGAATCGAGCACGGGGCTGTTCGGAGGCAATTCTAATTGGCGCGGTCCCGTGTGGTTCCCGGTCAATTATTTGCTGATCGAATCGCTACAGCGCTTCCACTTTTATTTTGGCGACGAATTCACGGTGGAATTCCCTACCGGTTCCGGCGTGCGCATGCATTTGGGGGAAGTGGCGGCGCAGTTGTCGCGGCGTTTATCGCGGCTGTTCCTGCGCGACGATCAGGGGCGGCGCCCGGTATTGGGGGGCACCGAGAAATTCCAGACCGACCCGCATTTTCGCGATTACCCCTTGTTTTATGAGTATTTCCACGGCGACAATGGGGCGGGTATGGGCGCCAACCATCAGACTGGCTGGACCGCACTGGTGGCTAAGCTCCTGCAACAGAGCGGCGAATAAAGGAAAGTGCGACTTTTCCCGATCTGTGAGAAAGCCGTGAGCACAACCACAATTTCAACCTCAACTCCAGCGCCGCCGGATTCCGTTATTCTAGGTAAGGTTTCCGTGACAGCTTCGACCCCTGAGCAAAAGCGCCGCTCGCTGCTGATGATCCTGGTATTCACGCTGTTGTCGGCGGCGGCCCAGGTGTTGCTGAAGTTTGGGACGGTCGAACTCAAACTGCACCCCACGCTGGCCGGCCTGCTGACCAATTTCCCGTTGATCGGCGGCATGGCGCTGTATGCCGTGGGCGCTGCGCTGATGGTGCTAGCGCTGCGGCATGGAGAACTTTCCGTGTTGTATCCGCTAATTTCGCTGAGTTACGTGTGGGTGGCCATTCTGTCCGTGCTGGTCTTGGGCGAGGTCATGAATCCGTATAAGATCGGCGGCATTTGCGCGATCATGGCCGGTGTCGGCGTGCTGGGACTGGGGTCTCATAAATGACGACTCCGGTTTCCTCCATCGCGTGGGTCACGTTCGGAGCGTTCATCGGCAGCTTCAGCTCGCTGGGATTCAAGGCCGGGTCCAGGCGTCTGGAGAAGAACCTGCGGTCGCTCTACACCAACTGGCCGCTGGCGGCTGGGGTGATGGGCTATCTGCTCTCGTCGGTGTTCTTCATCATTGGGCTGAAGAGCGGCGAATTGAGCATTCTGTTTCCGATGGTTTCGAGCGGTTACATCTGGACCATGATCTGGGCGCGGATATTCTTTCACGAGTCTTTTACGCGTGGGAAGTTTGTCGGGTTGGCGCTAATCCTGGTGGGGTGTGTGCTACTAGGCCTGGGTACCCGGCAGGCGGGCTAGATCCTCGAATGGCATGTTGCCGCCGCACAATACCAACACCACATGGCGTTCCTTCGAAAACTGATCTTTCAGGCGGTCGGCCGCGGCTAGCGTGCAGGAAGCGGCGGGCTCGGTCAGCACTTTCAAACGCTCCAGCAGAAAACGTAGCGCGCCCAAAGCTTCGAGGTCGCTGACCACGGTGACGCTTTCGAGCAAATCGCGGGCTAGTTGCAGCGTGAACTCGGACGGCGCGGGGGCGCCTAGCGTGCGGGCAATCGACGTGATCGCTTCCAAAGTAACGATCTTGCCGGCGGCGAGCGACTGCGCCATGCAATCGGCGCCCTCGGTTTCGACGCCCCACAGGCGCACCGAGGGTTTGAGCGACTTGACCGCCGTGGCGATGCCGCCCATCAACCCGCCGCCACCGATGCTGGCGATAATATCGGTGACCTGGGGGACGTCGTCCAGAATTTCGAGGCCAATGGTTCCCTGCCCGGCCATCACCAGGGGATCGTCAAAAGGATGGATGTAGGCCCAACCCTGGCGTTCATATTCGGCGACTTCGGCGAAGGCAGCGCCGACGTTAGCGGCGAACTTGATTTCGGCGCCGTAGCCGCGGGTGGCGTTGACGTAGTTGAACGGCGTGGATTGCGGCATCAGGATGACGGATTTTAAAGCCAGCGTGCGCGCGGCATAGGCTACGGCTTGCGCGTGATTTCCGCCGCTGACGGCTACCAGCCCTTGGCCGCGCTCGGCGGGCGTGAGAGCCAGGGCCTTGTTGAACGCACCGCGCACTTTGAACGAGCCGGTTTTCTGGAAGAGTTCGAGCTTCACATAGACGTTAGTCTTCAGGCGCTCACTTAAGGCGACGCTGGCGGTGAGCGGCGTGCGACGCACGCAAGGGGCGATGTGTTGGCGCGCACTTTGAATCTGCGCGAGCGTGAGGCTTTCCGGCATATTGGATACCAGCGAAGCTAACAGTGTAACGTGTGCTATTGGTGGAGGAGATGAATCCCGCGCCTCCACCCACCATCGTTCAGTATGCCGGCGATGAATACTTTATCGCCACCACTCCGAGCGGCCATGCGATTGCGATCGATGTCAAAAGCGGGCGCAAATCCGCGCCGGGCCCACTGGAGTTATTCGTCGCGGGCCTGGGGAGTTGCACGGCGGCGGACGTTATTTCGATTCTGCAAAAGAAGCGCGAACAGGTAACGGCGTATCATCTCGAAATTCGCAGCGAGCGAGTGGAGGAACATCCGCGCGCTTTTCGCAGGTTTGAACTGAAGCACGTGATCCGCGGGCATAATGTCTCGAAGGAGGCGGTGGAGCGGGCGATTGCGCTCTCCACCGACAAGTACTGCAGCGCGGTGGCGACCGTGCGGGCAACCGCCGAAATCGTGACTACTTACGAAATCCAGCCGGCCGAATAAAGCGGAGACTGCAGGAAACAGGTCTTGGCCGAACTCGCCAACGCGGTGGCGGCGTATCGCCGCCGCTTAGGCGTCTCATGGGCACCATGATTTGTACTACCGTGATGGTGTGAACTCCTTCAAGACGGTTCCGGTACTGATGACGGGAGCTGGGCGCGGCATCGGCAAACGCTTGGCCATCGGATTCGCCACTAAAGGCGCCCGCGTGGGTCTGCTGGCCCGCAGCAAGCCGGAATTAGATTTATGCCAGTTGGAAATTGAACACGCCGGCGGCAATGCGCTGCGCATTCGCGCGGATGTGGCGGATTACGAGCAAGTGGCTGCCGCTGTCGAGCGCATGCGGGTTCATTTCGGCAATCCGGTGCAAGTGCTGGTGTGCGCGGCGGGGATGCAGGGGCCGATCGGACCTTTCGCCGAGAGCAATCCCAAAGTTTGGGACGAGGTGATTCACACCAATTTACAGGGCGTCTTAAATGCTTCCCGCGCCGTGCTGGCGGGGATGATGGAGCGGCGCAGCGGGAAGATTATCGTGCTCACCAGCGCGCCTGGATCGCAGGCGCGGCCCAATCTGGCGATATACGCCGCGACGAAGGCCGCGGTGGTGAGCTTCGTCGAAAGCGTCGCGGAGGAAGTCCGCGACCACAATGTGCAAATTAATTGCATGGCTCCGGGAGCCAGCTACACGCACATGACGGACCAGATTCTGGCCGCGGGGGAGCGTGCAGGGTGGCGCGAGATCGAAGAGGCCCAGCAAATTCGCTTGACTGGCGGGACTACCGCTGAGAAGCAGATCGAGCTGGCTTTATTTCTGGCTTCGGAGCAATCGAACCACATCAGCGGGCGGCTGATCCATGTGAATGATGACTGGAAGAAGTTGCGCGATGGGTCTTTAAAGGCGGATCAGTTCATGTTGCGGCGCGTGCAGAAGGTC
Organism: Acidobacteriota bacterium; assembly: GCA_030775965.1. Taxonomy (GTDB): domain Bacteria; phylum Acidobacteriota; class Terriglobia; order Bryobacterales; family Bryobacteraceae; genus Palsa-187. The sequence continues at coordinate 9,390 of JALYIB010000075.1, forward strand.
TGATTGCCTCTGCCTCGAATTCATCGCACAACCGTCCTGCGACAACCCTAGTCTTTCGAGTTGGCGCCAACCGCCGGGGCCAGTGCCGACGAATGGCCGAATTGATACAATCGGGAACCATGAAACTTACCTGGTTCGGCGTTTTTGCATTTGCCGCGGCGTCCTTC
>JALYIB010000076.1 GCA_030775965.1 Acidobacteriota bacterium
TATGAAATTTGCGTCCGGTTACTGGGAATGGAGAAGGTCGCGTTCCTGGTTCAAATACCCGTGGCATTTATTTTTGGGTCGATTGTCGTTCTAAACTTGTTGCGCAATCCGTTTTCAGAGGTGCAACAACCCGTTAGGGGCTGGGTGAATGTTGTGCTTGCGGCACTCATTGGGGGCGGCCTTTCACAGGTGTACAAGCTGGTCGCGATTCTTATATACGGCCCCCTGAGCGCGGGACCACCCTCGTATGAACAAGAGATCTGGTTAGCTTCCGCTCTGCTGGCGGTCACTTTTCCGCTGCTCGTATTCTCATCTGCGTATTTTCAACTTTGGCCCCTGGAGAAGGACCTAAAAGGTTAGGCCCGTTGCCTGAGTTCATGTGGGTAGAGCGGAGGAGTCCGCTTAAGTTATGACAGCGAAACTGGCTTTCGTCGTGGTCCCGCTGGGCCTGCTCGCCATGACTTCTTCCGCGCGCAGCGAGGGTGGAATCGAACCGCCGCCCGAAAAAACCATCGCCGAGCATGTGGATTTTGCGCCCGGCGGAACGATCCGCATCAAGGGCTCCTATGGCGAGTTGAATGTTGAAAGTTGGGACCGTCCCGAAGTCGAAGTGACCGTGCTCAAGACCATCCCCTACTCCCGAAAACCCAAGACGCCGGAGCAGAGCACGGCGACGCTGGATCAAGTCCGCATCGTCATCGAACATAAATCTCCACCGGAGTTGACCATCTCGACCGAACTTCCCTCCCGCCACTCCGCCTGGATTCCGCCCTTTACGCATCACACCACCGACGGTGTAAGGGCCGAGTACGAGATTCATGTGCCCCGGGATTCGCGGCTGGCAATCGAGCACGGCACGGGGTCTGTATCGGTAAACGGCGTGGCCGGAGATATCGATGTCCGCGCGGGGCGGGGCGACATTCTGCTGTGGCTGCCGCCGGGCTCCTATACGCTCGATGCCCGCACTCAATTCGGTATCGTTTCTTCGGATCTGGATGGCACCGCCCACAACAAATACCTGATCGGCGAGAGTTTCACGAGAGCCGATCAGCCGCCCGCACACCGCCTCCATCTGCGCATGGGATTCGGCGGCATCACGCTCAAGAAAATCCTACCCGAGAGCCAGCCGCCAGCCGCTTTTCCTTTCTCACCGCGGTAAAGGCGAACCACTCTGTCTTACGAACGGCCCGGAAATGGGCCGCCTCTTCCGCTTCGGCCTTCCGCCAAAAACGCCGAATGGCAAGAAGCTGTTAAGAACGCGATTAGGGGCGCCAAAATCACCTACGACAATATCCGTGGTGCCCGGGGTGGGACTTGAACCCACACTCTCCTTACGGAAAAAGGGATTTTAAGTCCCTTGCGTCTGCCGATTTCGCCACCCGGGCGGACTTGAAACGACAACTCTATTGGAGCACTCTGCGGTGGGCTTGTGCTACTTCGTCGTAAGAAGCACCGTCGACCGCGTCCGCGCGAACCCCTGCGCTAGCGGCGGGATTCCGAGCAGGCGGCACCAGCCGGCTCCTCATGTGCCCGGTGAGGCCGGCAAGAAAAATGCCATGACCCGCGCCTTCCTCCGAGAAAAATAATGGGCTGCGGACACTATCTTGACAGTCCAGTGCAAAAACGAATTCTATTCCTGGCGTGCGCCGCCGTCGCGTTTAGCCAGACCCCGCCGGCTGCCATCGACCCCGCCTACGCCGAATTAGACAAGGCTTATCAAGAGTTAAAGGCAAGGAAATACGACAATGCCATCGCCGGCTTTGAGCGCGCCATCACCCTCGCGCCGGACCGCCCCTCCGTGCGCAAAGACTTAGCCTACACGCTGCTGAAAGTGGGCGAGACCGCCGCCGCGCGCGACCAGTTCGCCGCCGCCATGCGCCTCGATCCCGGCGACGATCAAGTGGCTCTCGAGTACGCGTTCCTGTGCTACGAGACACATCAGGAAGTAGCCGCCCGCCGCATCTTCGACCGCTATCGCAAGTCCAGCGCCACCGCCGCACAGGCGTTCGAGAACATAGACCGTCCGCTGCGCGAGGGCATCGAGCGCTGGCGTCAGGCGCTCGTCGCGTCACCGGACAATTTCAGCGGTCATCTGGAGCTAGCGCATCTCGCCGAGCAGCGTGACGAAGTGCCGCTCGCGGCCGAGCACTATGAGCGGGCCTGGCATCTGCGTCCCGACCACCGCGACTTGCTGCTCGATCTAGGCCGCGTATGGAAACAGCTCGATCGCGCCGAAGAAGCGGGTGCGGCGTTGCTAGCCGCGTCGCGCGGCGCCGAGCCCAGAGTCGCCGAGCAAGCGCGCGAGTTGCTGCCTGACCGTTATCCCTACGTGTATGAATTCGAGAAAGCCCTGGCGCTCGACCCCGCCAACGTCGAGCTCCGCCGCGAGTTCGCCTATCTGCAACTGCAAATGGAGCATCGCAACGACGCAGCATCGCAATTCGCCGGCATCGTCGAGCGCGCCCCCGCCGACCTGTCATCGGTGGCGCAGTTAGGGTTACTCAAGCTTTCGCAAGGCGAGGGCACCGGCGCCATGGCGCTGCTCAACCGCGTTCTCTCCGGCGGCGACGAAGAGTTAGCCGAGCGCGTGCGCACCGCTCTGCACCTGCCCGAGACTCTGCGCGCACGCGCCGCCGTCGCGCCAGGAGTTGTCCCCAATCAGGCCAAGGAATTGGCGTTCAAGAGTCTCGAAAAGGGCTACCTGAAGGACGCGCTGCGCTACCTGACTATCGCCCACGAAAACGATCCCGTGGATTTCGAAGTGATGCTCAAACTCGGCTGGGCCAACAATATGTTGAAGGACGATCGCGACGCCATCAAGTGGTTCAACCTTGCGCGCCAGAGCCCGGACGTGAAGATCGCGGTCGAGGCGGCGCGCGCGTCCCACAATCTGGCAGGGTCGCTCGCGCGCTTTCGCTCCACCGTGTGGGTGTTCCCCACCTTCTCGACCCGCTGGCATGATCTCTTCGCCTACGCGCAGGCGAAGACCGAATGGAATCTGCAGGGCTGGTTCGTGCACCCGTATGCGACGTTGCGCTTTGTCGGCGACACCCAGGGAGCTATCGCGCCCGGCGTGGGCTTCGCTCCCCAGTATCTTTCGGAAGGCGCGGCGATTCTCGGGCTCGGCATGGCGACGCGCACCTGGCACGGCGCTACTGGATGGCTTGAAGCCGGCGAAGAAGTACGCTATCGGACCACCTCCACCGACCCTAGCCGCGCTTCGCCAGACTATCGCGGCGGCGTCTCCTACGCAAAAGGATGGGGGCATTTGCTGACAGGCGAGTCGCACGGCTGGTTTGCCGAAACCAACGACGACGCCGTTTACGTGCGCCGCTTTGAAAACGATACCCTGCTCTACGCGCAGAACCGCACTGGCTACACCGCGCCGCATGCACAGTTTTATTGGAACTGGAACGTAACCACCGACGTGAAGACGCTTTATTGGGCGAATTACGTGGAGACCGGTCCAGGCCTGCGCTTCCGTTTGCCGGGGCGGGTGGCGCCACTGCTGTTTTCGATAAATCTTCTGCGCGGCGCCTACTTGATCAACGCAGGAAATCCGCGTGGGCCAAATTTTAACGATCTGCGGATGGGAGTCTGGTATGCGTTTTCACGTTAACTGTTTGTGGGTCCTGTGCGCCTTGCTTCCTCTGCAAGCCGAACCGCGCTTTTCCTTTCACGTGATGGGAGAGGACTCCGGCGGCTGGCAAGAATTATTGTCGTCGCTGGGCCTGACAGCGGGAAGCGGCGGTGGCGCCAGCGTAATCGTCGCTCCGCACGGCACCGATTTGCCGCCAGCCGAATGGGTATCGCGCGTCGAGCACGGCGTGATCTTGGTAGTCGAGGGCGAGTCGCCGCTCGCCGCCGCCCTAGGCTTCCGCGCCGGCACCTCGCCCCACGTGCGGGTGCGCAGCGTCGAAGATGTGCGCGCGCCGGACCTGCGCATCGTGTGGGAAAAGGCGCTCGACCTGCCCCTGTTTGAGATCCCCGCCCAAGCTCGCGTTTTCGCCCGTGAGCGTTGGCAAAAAGCGCCGCTCATCGCCGGCTACCGCAAAGGCGCCGGCGCGGTCTTGTGGGTGGCCGCGCCTCCCGGCCCGCGCGGCTACGAGCGGTTCCCTTATCTGCCGCAGGCATTGCTCGACCTGGGGCTCGAGCCCCCCTTCCGATCCTCGCGCCTATGGGCGTTTTTCGATTCAGCGTACCGCGCGCGCGTCGACGTCGACTATTTCGCCGAGCGCTGGCGCGCCTCCGGCATCGGCGCGCTGCACGTCGCGGCCTGGCATTTCTGGGAGCGCGATCTCCAAAGCGACGAATACTTGCGGCGCCTGATCGATGCCTGCCATCGCAATGCGATTCAGGTCTACGCCTGGCTGGAGCTGCCCCACGTGAGCGAAGCGTTCTGGGAGCAGCACCCCGAGTGGCGCGAGAAGACCGCCCTGCAACAGGACGCCCAGTTGGATTGGCGTAAACTAATCAACCTTACCAATCGCGACGCCTTCGCCGCCGTATCAGCGGGCGCGCGCGACCTCCTAAGGCGCTTCGATTGGGATGGCGTGAATTTAGCGGAACTGTATTTCGAATCGCTAGAAGGCCATGAGAACCCTGCCCGCTTCACCCCGTTGAACGCCGATGTCCGCCGCGAATTCCAGCAGGCAGAGGGTTTCGATCCGCTGGACCTGTTCGCGGCCCAGTCGCCGCGCTATTGGCAGAAAGACGCCGCCGGTCTCGCGCATTTCTTGGAATTCCGCGCGAAGTTAGCCCAGCGTCAGCAAACCGAATGGATCGCGTTCGTCGAAGACATCCGGCGCGAAAAACCGCAATTGGACTTGACCGTCACCCATATCGATGACCGCTTCGATACCAGCATGCGCGAAAAATTGGGTGCCGATGCTTCGCGCGTGCTACCCCTGCTAACGGAGCACGATTTCACTTTCCTAATCGAAGACCCCGCCACCATCTGGGACCTGGGCCCGCAGCGCTATCCGCAGATCGCGGCGCGCTATGTTCCGCTGACGACGGCGCAAGACAAACTGGCCATCGACGTAAACATCGTCGAGCGCTACCAGGACGTTTACCCCACCAAGCAGCAAACCGGCGCCGAGTTATTAGAGCTGGTGCACGTGGCCGCTGAAGCTTTTCCGCGCGTGGCGTTGTACTTTGAGGCCTCCATTGCCCGCAGCGACCTCCCGTTGCTAGCATCGGCCGCGGCCGCCGTCGATCGCGCCGAACCTGTGAACGGGAAGTTAGTCATCGAATCGCGCCGCGGCGTCGGCGTGCCCTGGAAAGGTCCCGCCGTTGTCGACGGCAAGTCCTGGCCATTCGCCAGCGATGGAACGGTGTGGCTGACGCCCGGCGCGCATGCGATTGAAGCGTCGGCGCAGCCGCCCTCCATGCGCGTTCTCGATTTCAACGGCGACCTGAAGACCGCCGGCGTAACCGCGGCCGGAATCGAATTCGCTTATAAAAGCGCCGCTCGCGCCATGGCGCTGCTGGAACGCCGGCCGGGCCGCCTGGAAATCGACGGCGTCGAACAGGCCCCCGAGATGTCGGGCAACGTGCTGCTACTGCCGCGCGGCCAGCATCTGATTAATTTGACCCCAGGTAAATGAAGCGCACGATGAACAGCGCCGCCAGCACGTAAACCAGCCAATGGGTCTCGCGGAATTTACCGCGCACCACCCGCAAAACGGCATAGCTAGTGAAGCCGAACGCCAATCCATTCGCAATCGAGAAGGTCAGCGGGATCGTAATCAGCGTGAGGAACGCCGGAATCGCGATAGCAGGATCGCTCCAAGAGATCTCTTTGAGATGCGACATCATCAGGGAACCAGCCACGATCAACGCCGGAGCCGTCGCGGCAGTGGGAACCGCCCCCACCAGCGGCGCGACGAACAGCGCCAAAATAAACAGCAACCCAGTCACGATGGCAGTGACCCCGCTGCGTCCCCCCACGGCCACACCCGCCGCGCTCTCGATGTAGCTAGTAACGGTGGAAGTGCCCGCCAGCGACCCCACCACCGTGGCCGTGGCGTCCGCCGCCAGAATCCGCCCGATGCGAGGAATGCGGTTCCCAGCGTCGAATAGTCCGGCATGCTTGCCGACGCCCACCAGCGTGCCCACGTTGTCGAATAAATCGACGAACAAAAATACGAAAATGATTTCAGACAAGCCGACATGCAACGCCGCGCGGATGTCCAGCGCCCCGGCCGTGGCGCCAATATCAGCCAGGCGATACGTTCCCGGAGTCCACTTGATGAGCCCGAAGATCGCCCCCGCCAGTGTGCTAGCCAAAATGCCGATGAGCATTGCGGCACGCACGCCCCACGCAGCCAAGCCGCAGACCACGAGGAGTCCGAACAACGCCAGCAGTGTATTCTTGCCGTTTAATTTGCCCAGGGTAACCAGGGTGGCTGGGCTGGGCACGATAATTCCGGCGTTGCGCAGCCCGATCATCGCGATGAACAAACCGATGCCAGCCGCAACCGCCGCATAGAGTTCCTGCGGAATGGCTTCCATAATCAACTGACGGATGCCGAGAAATGTCAGCAGCAGGAACGCCACACCAGACAGAAAGACCGCGCCCAGCGCCGTCTGCCACGCGATTCCCATGCCTTTCACTACCACATAGGTGAAGTACGCGTTCAACCCCATGCCCGGCGCCAGCGCAATCGGGTAGCGCGCCCACGCGCCCATGAGAATGCTGCCGAAAGCCGCGCAAAGACAGGTGGCGGCGACCACCGCCTGAAACGGCATCCCCGTCTCCTGCAGGATGGATGGATTGACGAAGACGATGTACGCCATGGTGACGAACGTAGTCGCCCCCGCCAGCGTCTCCGTCTTCCAATTCGTCCCCAGCCGCTCGAATTCGAAGTAGCGCTCCAGCCGCGCGATCATCTTTGTATTATGGCCCGAGCGCCAGCGAACAGATCGCGCAGCATTCCCGCCGTCAGCTTTCCAGTGGACGTGTTCTGCTGGCTAGGATGATAGGAACCGATCAGAATCGGCGAACTCGTTATCTGGTACTGCACGTTGTGCCCGAACGCAAACGCCGCGCGGCTGCGAATTATCCCGCGGTCGCGCAGGATGCCCAAATAGGCGTCAAACGCCAACTTCCCCAGCGCCACTACGCATTGCAAATCCTTGAGCAGCGCCAGCTCGCGCTCCAAGTATGGGCGGCAAGTCTGAAATTCGTCGGGTGCCGGTTTATTATCCGGCGGCGCGCAGCGCACCGCCGCCGTGATGTACGCGCCCGTAAGCGTGAGCCCATCGCCGCGCGACACACTCGTCGGCTGCGAAGCAAACCCGGTTTCATAGAGCGCCCGATATAAGAAGTCGCCGGAGCGGTCGCCGGTGAACATTCTTCCCGTGCGATCCCCTCCGTGCGCGGCCGGCGCGAGCCCCACCACCAGCATCTGGGCGCGGAAATCGCCGAACGGGGGCACCGGCTTTCCCCAGTATTCCCAATCCCGATACGCCCGCCGTTTCACCTCCGCCATCTTGCGGCGATGCGCCACCAGGCGCGGGCAGTCGGTGCACCCTACTACTTCGTCCGCCAGAACCTGCAGCAGGCTTTCAGGCATCGGTCAGTTTATGAAACAGCGCCGCGAGCTCCGGTAGCCCCACCTGTTCGGCGCGCAGCCGTCCCTCCGGCAACGCATCCACCGTTTTCAACCCGTACACCGCGCCCAGGTTGTTGCGCAGCGTTTTACGCTTATGGCGGAAACAATGCTGCGCGAACTTGAGGAACGCCGGCACGTCGGCAAGACCCAAGTCTGCCGCGGCATCGCGAGGAGTCAGCCGCACTACCGCGCTATCCACTTTAGGCCGCGGACGAAACGCCTCGCGCCCCACTGGGAACAGAACCTCGGCCCGAGCGTGCGTCTGCACCAGCACGCTGAGGTAGCCGAAATCGCGGCTCCCGGGCCCCGCCGCGATCCGCTCCGCCACCTCGGCCTGCACTAGAAAAACCGCGCGCGTCCACGCCCCTTGCAAACTAAACACGCGTTCCAGAATCGGCGAAGTGATGTAGTACGGCAGGTTCCCGGCAATCACGGGCTGCCCCGCCAGTGCCGCGAAATCGGTCTTTAGAACGTCGCCTTCGATCAACTCCAAATGTCCCGCATCGATAGCTGGCAGAAACTTCTGCCGCAGATAGTGGACCAGAACGGAATCAACCTCGATGGCAATGACGCGTTCAGAACGCTCCAACAGCGGCTCCGTCAAAGCACCGCGCCCGGCTCCGATCTCAATTACGTTGGGCGTACGTTCGCCGCAAGCCGCGTCCGCGATGCGATCCAGAATTGATTTGCGGGTCAGGAAATGCTGCCCGAAACGGCGCCCCAGAGGTTACCCTCTCACGTCGATACGGCTGGAGTGGAACCACAACCGCATCTTCGACATCATGGGCCGGCCAAAGCTGGTGGCCGGCGTGAAGTTTGAAAACACTAACGCGTTTTCCAGGCGCCTGCGCGTCTGCGCATTGGCCAGCACATTCGCGCCGGCGACAATCGCGTAGTCCATCATGCGACCCTGCTCATCAACCACTACGTCGACCACGACGTCCGTGTCGCCCACGCTAAACGGCGCCATGCTCTTCACCGCCACCGGCGTCTTCAGAATGGTAGGCACGTCCACATCGCCGCGCGTCAGCAGCGGATAAGCCGGCACTACAAACATGCTGAACAATACCAGCGTGGAGCACACGCCGCCGGCCACCGGCAGCGCCACCGTGCGCACCACGTTATCGAAGAAAAGATAGGCGCGGTCCTGCCAGGATTTAAAGATCGCCGCGAAGTCGCGATGCTCCAGCCGCCGCTGCCGTTCGCGCGAAGCAATCACGCGCAGCGACGTCCGCAGCTCGGCGGAGGGAAGTCTAAGCGAAAGTTTCCGCAACTCCTCGCCGATGGAGTCGGGATTCCGCAGATTGCCAGGATGGTATCTCATTCCGCGACCACCGTCCTTGGGCGCCAGCCGGGAAGGGCGTTCTCCCGTTTCAGGCGCTCGGTCAACCGCTCGCGCAAGGCTTCGCGCCCGCGCAAAATTCGCGATTTCACCGTACCC
>JALYIB010000077.1 GCA_030775965.1 Acidobacteriota bacterium
GGGGTGCGCGGATTGGGCGTTCTTCGAAGGACGCTTGAGTCTGTTTCGCGAGTATTTAGCTAAGGTTCCGCTACAGCGTCGTCCGGCCCGCTTGATCGCTAGGGATTTGCTGAGCCGCACACTTCCGGAACCGGCGTTCCGCGCTATTCGTAACAGTGTACGAAACGCGAAGAGGAAGCTTTCGGGTTAGCTCCAGGATCACACGCGAAAATAGAGTTTGCGAACCATGGCCGCGCCGCGCAGGCGGTCGGGGAAAGAAGTTCCCGCCAGCATCTCGCGAAGAGCTCCGAAGGACCGCCCGACTGGCTGGTGATGGCGCAGGGCGTCCATGGTGCGAGCAATTCCATCGGCGGCGTAGGCGACCTGGCAGAAGCGCTCGGGGTTGCTGGTCCAGGCGGGTGCGGAAACTGTGGACGTTGGGGCGCGCCCATACCGCTGGTATATCTCGCGGAGAGGCTGGAGATTGCGCTCCCACGACTGGGATTGCGCGGTATGGCGGGCAGCGGCACCGATACGCGCGGCAAGATCGCGATCCGATGCTAGCTGGAGCAGAGCCGCAGTCAGTCCCGCGACGTCGCCGACCGGGGAGGTAAAGCCATTGACACCATCGGACACAACATCGGGAACTAGGCCTACGCGAGTGGCTACCACCGGAGTACCGCAGGCCATGGACTCGAGCACCGTGACGGGGCCGCCTTCCACACCGGAGGTCATCAAATAGGCGTCCAGCGAAGCGAACAGGCCGGGCATGTCGGACCGGCGAATGTATCCCAGGCAACTCGCAGAGAGGCCCAACGCACCTAAGTCAGCGACCACAGGTTCCCAACCGGGGCCGGCAAATACGACATGCGCGTTCGGAATCTTCGGCATCGCCGCCTTGAGCACTTCAATAAGCACGGGTATGCCTTTGCGATTTCCATCAAGGTCGCTGCCCTTGGTAGCAAAGAAGCCAATCAGGAAGGCGTTTGCAGGCAACTTCAAACGGCAGCGGGCTTCAGGATTGAAAAAAACGGAGTCCACGCCATGGCGGATCACTTCCACTGGAAGCCGGTGGCCACTCGATTCTTCGATGGTGGATTTCCATGCCGGCGTGCATGCGATCAGCGCGGAACTTTCCTGCACGGCTTGTTCATGGTAGGGCGACCACTGGGTAACGTGGTGGATCCAAGTAATGACGGGCGGCGGATCCGCGCCGCCGAATTCGCGAACCATACCGGCCGAAGATTCGTTGAGGCAGTGAATCAGGCTCAAGTGCGGCCAGAGCGCTTGGCACAGATCTTTTCGCCGCCACAGCAGGGATTCCGGGAGCATGAAGAAGTCAAACTCATCGCGGAAGGAGGTCTCAATATGCATCGCCATTTCACCAATAATCCAGGCAGCGATATTGGGAACTAAAAGGATTTTGGGACGCGAGGGCGTAAGGTTCACTTTACTGGCCGCATGGAATAACGGCATCAGTTTCCTATTCTAGCGTGGCGGCGCAATGGTCGTAACGCGCAATCTGGCTCAATGTTGGGCTTTTTTCGAGTCTGCTAGAATCTTATGAGAGATGAGTAAGTGGCCGGTCTTGCTGCTCGTAGAGTCGCTTGGCCACGGTGGATGCGAACGGGACGCGACCAAGATCGCGATCGGATTGGATCGCAGCCGTTTTGAACCGCACGTCGCAGTTTTCCATCCTGGAGGATTTCTGACCAGCGAACTCGACGCCTCGGGGGTGCCGATTCTGGCTCTACCGTTGCGCTCTTTTCTCAATTCGTCCATGGTCGTGGCGGCCCGCAAAATGGGCGCCTACATACGGCGCCACGGCATCCAATTGGTACACGCATTCGATGTGCCCACCGACATCTTTGCCGCTCCGGTGGCGCGATGGTACGGAGTCCCCGCCGTGGTCACCAGCCAGCTTTCCTACCGCTCCATGTACTCGCCTTGGCGACGGGCTGCGTTGAGGCTAACGGACTGGCTTGCGCAGCGCATCGTAACCAACTCGCAGGCTGTCGGCGAGTCGTTGCGGCGTAGCGCCGGATTTCCCGGTAACAAACTGTATCTCTGCTACAACGGGGTGAATACGGCGGACTTCTATCCCGGCCCCGGCATTCGCGTGCCGGAATTCGAAGGAGTTTCACTGATCGTCGGATCGGTATGCGTAATGCGGCCGGAGAAACGCATCGACTGGCTGTTGGAAGCTTTCGCCGAAGTCTCGCGCACCCGGCCCGAACTGCGCCTGATGCTGGTGGGCAGCGGCCCGGAGGCGTCGCGTCTTTTAGACCTGCGGGACCGCTTAGGGCTCCGAGAAATCTGTCACTTCGAGCCTACGCGCCCCAACCCCGCCGACTGGATGCGGGGTATCGATATTTTTGTCAATGCTTCCTCGATCGAGAGTTTTCCGAATGCGGTACTCGAAGCCATGGCCTGCGGTTGCTGCGTCATCGGGTCGAACGTGGGTGGCATTCCGGAACTGATCACGCATAATCAGGACGGACTTTTGTTTGAGTCTACCAGCTGGGCCGATCTTGCCGCCGCGATCCGCTTGGCCGCCAGCGAAGCGGAATTACGCGAGCGCCTGCGGCAGCAAGCCGTCTTGACGTCGCACCGGCGGTTTTCGATGAAGATCACATTGGAGCGTACCGAAGCGCTGTATGAATCCTTGCTCGATCCTTCGGGGGCCGGGCGCATGGGACAATCTGCGGCGTCGCAACGAGAAACAGCCCATGGACAATAGCCCATCCACACCGGCGGTAAGCGTCATTGTCCCGGCGTACAACGTGACGCCTTTCATTGCCGACGCACTGGATTCCTTGCGCACGCAAACCTTTCGCGATTTCGAAACGATTGTCGTAAACGACGGTTGCCCCGATACCGCCAATCTTGAACGGGTGCTCGAACCATACCGCAGCGAAATTGTGTACATCCGCCAGGAAAACCGGGGATTGGCCGGTGCGAGGAACACAGCAATCCGGGCCGCCCGAGCTCCACTCGTGGCGCTGCTCGATTCCGATGACGCTTGGGAACCCGACTATTTGGAAGTGCAGACTGGCTTCCTTGCAGAGCATGCGCAGACCGACGTCGTGTCTCCGAATGCCTTCTTCGTAGGGGAGACGCCCTTCCTGGGCAAGACCGTTACGGATCTGTTCCCTACTCGCGGCCCAGTCAGCTTTGGCAGCCTTCTGGCTCGCGATAATCACATTTTCGTGGGAGTCACAGTGCGGCGCGAGGCGATCTTACGCGCTGGATTATTCGATCCGGCGTTGCGCTCGGCAGAAGATCTCGATCTATGGCTCAGAATGGCACATGGCGGCGCCAGTTTTATGTATCACGGTAGGCCGCTGGTACGCTACCGTGCGCGCCCCGATAGCCTCAGTAACGATCCCATCTGGATCATAACTCATGTCCTACAGGTTTATCGAAAGCTATCCGAGACACTCGTCCTGAGTCTACCGGACCGCGCCTGCCTGGAAGGCGCGATTCGCCGCGAGGAGGCAAATCTCGACTTTTATCTGGGCAAGAAGGCGCTCTACAGCGGACGCATCCAGGAGGCGAGAGAACGGCTTGGGCGAGCCAACGAAGTGCTTCGCAATCGCAAAACCACGTTCGCCCTTTTGGCCTTGCGGATCGCGCCAGGGCTGCTGCACAAGATGGTCCGATGGCACAGCCCAACTGAATACGAGTTCTTACATTGAGTCTGCGCTGAATGTTGGCAGGGTATATAATTAATTAGACTTCGAAATCTGCTCGCTTCGAATACATTGCCGTCCGAGGACCCATGCGGGCTTTACAAGCAGAACAGGCTTTATCTACTACGTTTTCGGGCCGCCCGACCAAGAATATACTGCCCCCGTCGTTCGAGCCCTGGAGAGTGTGGAGCGCTGGCCGCGAGCTTCTGAGATACCGCGACCTGCTGGTCACTCTTAGCCTGCATCGGATTAATGTTCGTTACAAGCAATCCGTACTCGGTTGGGCGTGGGCTGTGCTTCAGCCGGTCGCGCTCATGCTCATTTACACCGTCATTTTTTCAGTAGTGACGCAAATGCCCGCCGAGGGTGTGCCCTACGCGGTGTTCGTCTATGCGGCTCTGCTGCCGTGGACTTACTTCGCCACTATCATGACGAATTCCGCCACCTGTCTGGTGACCCATAGCCAGCTGATAACCAAAGTCTATTTTCCGCGCGAGATTCTCCCTTTGACCTACGTGGTGGCTGCGTTTGTCGATTTCCTGGTCGGCGGATTAGTACTGGCTGGCCTGATGGTTTACTACCACCTCTCGGTGACTCGTTATTTGTTGTATTTGGTTCCGATCATCGTGGTATTGACTGCGTTTGGCTTGGCCTTGGCGCTGTTTCTATCGGTTCTGCAAGTGCGCATGCGGGACATTGGCTTGGCAATGCCGTTGGTCATGCAGGTGTGGATGTTCGCCACTCCAGTGGTCTACCCGCTTTCGGCGGTGCCGGCGCGTCTACGCTTCTACTACGATATGAATCCGCTGGCAGGTACGATCGAAAGTTTCAGGCGGGTTCTGTTGCAAGGCAAGCCTCCCGAATACTCGTCGTTCGCGGAAGCCGCAGTGATCGCTGTGGTGCTTCTGCCTCTGGCCTACCTGTTTTTCAAATACCGGGAAGCTTCGATGGCGGATTACATCTGAGCGAGCCCGACGCCATGTTCTCCTTACGCCTCGATCACGTTTCAAAGCGATACCTAATCCGCCAATCCCATGTCGGGCCGGCCCCCAGCGGAATTGTGGCGCAGTTGCGGCAGCGCTTCGCGCCCCCGCACGTCTTTTGGGCGCTTCGCGATGTCAGCTTCGAGGTGGCGCCGGGAGAAGCTTTGGGCATCATTGGACCCAACGGTGCCGGGAAGAGCACGTTATTAAAACTGCTGGCGGGCATCACCGCCCCCACGGCCGGTGAAATTTCCATCTCCGGAAAGCTGTCGGCGCTGCTCGAAGTGGGCTCCGGATTTCATCCCGAGTTGTCAGGCATAGAAAACATTTACTTAAGCGGCACCATCCTAGGGATGCAGCGCAAGGAGATTACCGCCAAACTCGACGGCATCATCGATTTCGCGGGCGTTCGGCCGTTTATTGACGTACCGGTGAAGCGCTACTCTTCGGGCATGGTGGTGCGGCTGGGTTTTTCGGTCGCGGCGCATCTCAATCCCGACATCCTGCTGCTTGACGAGGTGCTTGCGGTGGGCGATGCCGCGTTCCAGAAAAAATGCATCGAGCGCGTACTGGAGCTGAAGCGGACCTCGACAGTGGTGTTTATCTCTCACGATCTAGCCGCCGTACAACAGCTGTGCGATCGGGTAATTGTGATGAACCAAGGGCAAATAGTTTACGACGGAGCGACGTCCGGCGCGATGGCGGCCTATAACGCGCTGGCCCGCTTCCGTTCGTCTCCTCCCTCGATGGGCGAATCCACCCCCAAGACCGCTGAAGTTGTGTCGCTCGATTTTCTAGACCGCACGGGCGAGCCGGTCCTGGTGGTCAAAACGGGCGATGCCCTGCGCATCCGTGTAGAGTATAAGGCGCGGATCGCCGTAGCGGACGTCAGCTTTAGCGTGTTTTTTTACGGGGCCGATGGCACCCTCCACTGCCAATTCACTACGTGGCTTTCGGGTGAGACCGCCGATCTTGCGCCTGGAAAGGGCATCGTCGAATTCTCCTGCGAGGAACTGGGCTTGCAGCCGGGTTCTTACCTGATCGACACGATCATTGAGCAGCATGGAAACAACCTGGATTGGCAGAACCGCTGCTCGACCATCCAGGTCAACTCCGGGAGGAGTGTGAAGGGCTTGTTCTATCACCCGCATACTTGGCGCGAAACCTCCGTAAGTAGTGTCCTTTCGGATGGAAACGTAACGGCCGACCCCCGGAATCAAGTTTAATCAGTATGCCAGCCGTTGCTGCGATCACGGCCTCTCTATTGATGATCTATGTACTGGCGGGTTATCCGCTCCTGCTCCGATGGTTGGCGTTGCACCGCCCGCGGCCCATACAACGGCGGCCCTTTGAGCCTTCTGTTTCGTTGATCATCGTGGTTTACAACGGGGAGCGATTTCTAGAGGCCAAACTGCAGTCGGTGCTGGCGCTGGCATATCCGGCCGACAAGCTTGAGATCATTGTCGCCTCGGACGGATCGACCGACCGCACCGAAGAAATCGCGGAGAGATTCGCCGCGCAAAAAGTGAGTCTGCTGCGCCTGCCCCGAGGAGGCAAGCCAGCAGCCCTTAACACAGCCATCGGCAAAGCGCGGGGAGAGATTCTGGTTCTGACCGACGTGCGCCAGCCTCTCGAACCATCCAGCGTCGCCCGCCTGCTGGAAAACTTTGCGGATCCTAGAGTGGGGGTCGCCAGCGGCAAACTTCTGATTCGAGCCGGAGCCAGCCAGAAAGAGGCGGACATTGGACTATATTGGCGTTTCGAGACGTGGATGCGCGAGACCCTCAGCTCGGTCGACTCGATGTTTGGCGCCACGGGGCCTTTCTACGCGATTCGCCGCACCCTGACAGTGCCTATTCCCACGGATGCGCTTCTCGACGATGTCTATCTGCCGCTGGCTGCCTATTTTCAGGGCTATCGCCTGGTGATGGATTCGCGGGCGCGCGCCTACGATATTCCTACGTCGCTCGAAACTGAATTCCGGCGGAAGATTCGAACGCTAGCCGGGAATTATCAAATCCTGCGCGCCTATCCGGCCCTCCTAGGGCCGCGAAACCGAATGTGGCTGCATTTCATGTCGTATAAATTCGGCCGGCTCCTTCTGCCTTGGCTTCTCCTGATTCTGGCGGCGGCCTCGTTTGGACTGTCGGCTCCTTGGCGCGGCGCTGTTCTAACCGGGCAGGGCGTGTTTTACGGGCTCGCACTGGCGGACGCCTGGATCTTTAAGCCACGGCTGCTCAAGAAGCTCTCATCGAGCGCCCACACCTTTCTGGTAATGATGATCGCCACCCTGGGAGGCCTTTCCGTCTTCTTCATCCCGCCGAGAACACTGTGGAAGGTCACCTCGGCGGGCCCTCTACCGGATGAAGCGAGCCGGACACGTTGAAACTCTCCTTGGCCAGCTGGTGGGGCATTCTCGTCAGGGCGTCCTCGCTACTGGGGCTGGCCGTGGTACTGGTGACCTTCCCTCCCTGGTGCGGTGGTGGGCCCTCCGACCTCCGGACCGTGGGCAGACGCACGCGGAGACGTGAGGATGGTGTTGACGGGCGATATGTTGAGCGATGGCATTATCGCCGAGACGGGTGATCGTTAGCGGAGGTGGAGGAATCGCTTCTCTTCCGGTCGGCAAGGCCATGAATATTTTTTTGCAAAGCGGCGGAATTCCGCCGGGTGCGATCTTGATTGATTCCCAGTCGCTGAGCACGCGCGAAAGCGCACTGAATTTGGGCCGCATCCTTCCGCAGACGCCGGGCCGCAAGATTTTATTGACCAGCGACCATCACATGTTCCGGGCGGCTCGGGCGCTGCGCAAAACCGAAGTAATGGCGGTGCCGCGCCCGATTCCGGATGCCATCAAGCGCGCAGGAAGTTGGAATTTGCGCTGGGAAGTGTTTCAGGACTTGTTGATAGAAACCTCGAAGATCGCCTATTATTAGGACCGCGGCTGGATTTAAGACTGACCAGCCATCTCGCGCTCCAGTGCCCCGCTGATCGCCAAAGCTAGTCCACTCATGGTGGGCAGGTACATGCTGTATGCCAGCGAGAGAAACATGGTAGCCGTGCAGAATCCCACCAAAGAAAGCTGGCAGCAAAAGCAAGCCATCGCCATTGATCGGAACTGAGGGCGCGCACGCGCGACCCGGTAGACTTTTTCAAAAGTCCAAAAAGTCATTACAATCGCCGTCAGATAGAACAGAAGCGCTGGAAGGCCGGCCTCGCTCGATACCTGTGTGTATGCGTTGTGGGTTACTTGCCAGGCGGCCTTCCTGCCCTCGTCCTTGGCGATCGAGGCTTCATAGTCCGAAAATTCTCCAGGTCCCACGCCGAATATAGGATGCTCAGCTGTGAATCGAATACTGGCCTTTAATAAATGAGTTCGGGCTGCAGTAGATTCGACCGCTTCAAGATCGTTGGTGTCATTAGTGAACAATGTAGCGTACCGCTGCAGCAAAGTTTGCGGTAGCGCAAACAGCACAATTAGAAACATCGCCGCACCGGCGGCCAAGGCGCCGATCCGCACCCGTCCAGGCGCCCGAATGAGTATAAATAAGCAGGCTGAGGCGAAAGCGATGAGTCCACCTCGTGATCCGGTAGCAGCGCAGAAGTAGACACCGTATCCTATGACGCCAAGACACAGAATTCTGCGAATCCATCCCCGGCTGGAAATAAGGGCGAAAAATACGAAGGGAAGCGCAAAAAAAAGATGTGCCGTGAAGTCATTCGCATTCCCTATCGTGCCCAGTTCCAGGCTCAGCCGGGTGTCGCTGCCGGAGTTTAATACGAAAAGCTTACCGCTCATTACATTGACGAAGCAGGCCAACGCCAACGACAGGAGCACCAGCTTGCACTCCTTCCAAGTCAAAACTAGCCCCCCGACGATCAACAGCATGGGTAACTGTCCTTTTACCCAGGAGAGAATCAGAGACTCAGAGCCGCCGGGCCAATAGCTGAATGGCACGGTCAGTAGCATCCAGATCGTGAGGCCCAACCAGGCAAAGGAAAACTTGGAGCGAAGTACGCGCCACGCGCCGCCGCTAATCATAGCCAGTACAACGGTCGGTACTCCCAAAATTCGCGCTATGTGAGGGTCGAAGTTTAGGGAACTTGAGACCAGTTCGCCGAGCAAGCTGAAGCGGCAGAAAATAAATGCAATCGCCAGGTAAAGACCCAGTTTCCGTAAGGGGTTGTCCAGGTCGGGCTGGCGGAACTGCCGTGCGAGCCCTGCTGCGGATGGGGCTTGCGAAGGCTTCGCTTGCTTCGCCATGGGTTGAATCAGAGCCGGTTTGGGCGGGGGAGATAGGACTCTCACTGCGGACGGCGAGGACGTCCTGCGGGGGACGTATTTGCTGCCCTTAAAACGGCTCATACCAGAGGGCTCATCAAGAACCATTGTGGGTGAAGATGGAAGGGCCCGTCAATTGAACTATTTATGGAGTTTGCCCAGTACTATTCGCCTAGGTGTGCTCTGCGATAATGGCTCTAAATGTGCGGAATTGCGGGATGTGTAGCGCTCACTGAGCCAGACTTAGCCGAAAGCATTGCGCGAGTGATGACGGAAGCGCTGGCGCGGCGGGGGCCCGATGGCGAGGGAATGGCGACCTGGCCCGGCGTGGCCTTAGGTCATCGCCGTCTGGCGATCATCGATTTGAGTGAAGCCGGCCGGCAGCCGATGCTCTCCGAGGATGGCAGTGTCGGACTGGTTTTCAACGGTTGCATCTACAATTTTCTGGAGTTGCGCCCGGAACTGGAGCGGCTTGGCTATCGTTTCCGCTCGCACTGCGATACCGAGATCCTGTTAGCCGGATATCAACATTGGGGCATCGATAAACTGGTGGCACGGCTGCGTGGTATGTTTGCCTTCGCCGTGTGGGATCAAAACCACCGCAAGCTATTCCTGGTGCGCGACCGTCTGGGAGTCAAGCCACTGGTTTATTCTGCTACCGGGCAGCGCCTGATGTTTGCTTCTACCGTGGCTGCGCTGCGCTCGACCGGCGCTGTTAACACGGAAATAGATCCGCAGGCGTTGCTGGAATACCTGGAGTTCGGTTTTGTTACCGATAGCCACAGCGTGTATCGCCAGGTTTCGAAAGTTCCCCCCGCCACCATTGTGGAGTGGAGTGAGGCGGGCGGCATCAGCATGCGCTGCTATTGGGAGCTGCCGAAAACGGGTGAAGGGCCCAAGATCTCTTTCGAAGAGGCGCTGGAAGAAACCGAAAAGCGCATTATCGACTGCACTCGATTGCGGTTGGTTGCCGATGTCCCCATTGCTGCCTTACTGAGCGGTGGAATCGATTCCGCGCTGGTGTGCTGGTCACTTTCCCGGCTGAACGCCAACGTACGAACCTTCACCCTGAGTGCCCCCGGCGATCCTTCCGATGAAACTGAATCCGCGCGGGCGACCGCCCAGGTTTTGGGGGTTCCGCATGAAGCTTTGGTGATCGACAGAAGCGAAAGCGATCCGGTCGGCGAGCTAGTCAACGCCTTCAGCGAACCCTTCGGTTGCCAGTCCGCCCTGGGGATGCTGCATTTGTCGGCCGCCATCAAATCCGTAGCGACGGTATTGCTGACCGGCGATGGGGGCGACGATGTGTTTCTGGGCTACCCGTTCTTCTTGTATGCCTGGCGGGCGCAGCAGGTGGCCGCGCGAGCGCCCAGTTTCGCGCCCGCTATATGGCGTCGCCTGCGCGGTATGGTGCCTGACAGCGGGTTTTTGAAGCGCGCGCACAGCTTTGCCAACTACACGTTGGGCGGATTGGGCTCTTACAACCGAGTGCGCGCCGGGCTGCCATACTTCGAGGAGCGGAGCCTGTTGGGCGAGCGGCTGCAAGGTTTGCGACTGCCGCAACGCGACATGCCGGAGTCCCTCGATTCCGCACGCCATCTTCTGGACGAGGTTTTTCAATATCACCGCCGAACCCATTTCGCGAGCGAATACATGCCCAAAATAGACTCCAGTACGATGTATTCCGGACTCGAATCACGGGCTCCGTTCCTGGATCACACACTATGGGAGTTCGCCGCAGGGCTCTCCCCGGAAATTCGTTTTCAGGGCGGACGGCTCAAGGC